>JAZKEJ010000149.1:0-17979 GCA_040387095.1 Pseudomonadota bacterium
CGGTTTAATGCTACAGTCTTGAAAACTGTCGTGGGTGCGAGCCCACCGTGAGTTCGAATCTCACCTCTTCCGCCAAATAATAAAGCCAGTACTAGCTTAAAGCGGTACTGGCTTTTTCTTGAAGCAAATCAAACTTGTTTTAAACAAGTTACTGGTTTAAAAATTGTCCAACACTCATATTTGACCTACTTCTTGCTTACACTTACTTTCAATTTTAGTTAATCAACAAATCAGCAATAATAAATAGCTGTTTGTGAGCTCTAAATTGATGCGTTAGGCCTTTTAAAAATTAAGCATATTCACTAGAAAGCTTTATTTTGCGCTCAGTCATTTTCGCTGCTAGCTCGACCAAGTCTAAATTAGTACTCTTTGCTTCCGGGAACATTTCGCCTTCTTCTTCTTTCACATGATGCTTCACATATTCGCTCATCACTTTAATTTTGGCGTCAAACATATCCCCATCAGGCTCCATGCCTTTAACTGCGGCGATCAAATCCTTTAAAGTGGAATGTTCAACCATGGCTTCAGGTACTAATTCGTGATCTTTCAGTGCTTTTTGAACGGCGGGATAAAAAATTTCTTCTTCAACTTGCGCATGAATGGATAATTCTTTGCAAATTTGCTCAACCAATTGTTTTTTCTTGCTTTTTGAGCTGGTCGCTTCATAGTCTTTGAATAGACCCGCAACCAATTTGTGATCGGCTTTCAATAGTGCGGTAGCGTCTTGATTGCCATTGCTTGTTGTTTTATCTGATTTAGTTTGTTTAGCATTTAATAACATTTCGTTTCTCCGTTGATATATTAAAAAGTAAGCCCTGCTGATTAAGGTTGCGGTCTAGGTGAAAATCGCAATTAAAATGATGATAGGAATGGGTATTCCAAGGAATAAAAGTAGTAAAGAACGCATGGTTGCTCCTAATAATATTTAAATGATTAGTTTCATAAAAAGATAAGTTAAAGAATTACGATTGCATAAATTGCAATCGAAAGCTTTAATTATCACGTGATCTTCCGCCCCAAGTCGCTGCTAAGCTGGCACTGAAAGCACCAACCAACAAGAATACAAACCCCCAAAGTGCGGTATAAGCGGCGGTTTTACGTGCTTTTTCAGCGGTTTCTTTAGCCACTTCCATAGCGTTTATCCTTTTTTCCTGCAGCATTGCAAATGCCATGGCAACCCGGCCTTCCGCCTCTGCTTGTGGCAACCCTGTTTGTTGCGATACTAGCTGTCCGATATATTTAACATCACCACTGGGCAGAGATTCAGCATTCATGCTATTCATAAATATGCTGGTTACTTCTGCAGCCTGCTGATCGGTTTTTGCTTTGGTTACATTTGATGGACTTGAGCTATTGAGAGTATTGCCATCCATATCTGTACCGAATTCACCTGAGGTGTTGTCAGTAGTTGCCGCGCCAGCTATCACATCTTTTCTAAACAGCGTGCCCACCATATAGCCAAGTGGATTATTATTTGATGGCATATCCATGCCATCAGCATTAGCTGCAACACCGGTAATCGCAGCGCTGCTTGCGCCGCCTAGTACAGTTGCACCAGTTTTTGCTGTACCACTGGCGATGGAGCCGATAACAGATGCCAGCAGAGTGGCACACAGCAATGAAGACAGCGCCCACGTTAAAAAACCATGTGCGGTGTCGCGAAAGTAGACTTCATCGCTGTGTACCGAAACCCATTTGGTCCTCAGCCTGCCAGCCAGATATCCGCCCATGCCATAAGCGATTATCTGGGTAAATGCCAGCCAGATAATGGTTGTTAAACCGAGCGTACCCGCGCTGATGCCTTGGCCAGACCACACCGATATGGAAGACATACCAAAACCAATACCTAAAATAATCAGGGCGAGTGATAAGGCTGCTGCAGCTACTGTGCCAGCTAAAACCGCGCCCCAAGATACCGCACTATGGTTAGCGTGGTTACCAGATACTAGATGCGAATGATTAGGCGATAAATTTTCATCTGTATTTTCATACATTAAATCATTGTGATGATTAGTATTGTTTTGATTATTACTGAGGCTATTCATGATGATTCTCCAAATGATTTTGAAGAAATTATCATCTAGCTAATAAAGCTTCTGTCTGCTATCACACATAAATGCTATTTAGGTTGACGCAATGGAAATGGTTTTGAGATGATTACTTAATATCAGCTGTTTAGTGTGACATTAAAAACACATTTAAATGTTGGGTACCGCACATAATTTTTTTCAGTTTGCGACCATAATGATAAAAAAATTTCTATATTTTTGAAAGATATAAAATAATCTAAACTTACCCATTACATTAAGTCATGCATCAGCAAATTCTGTGCTGTAAAAAATAAAAAAAAGGATAGTCATGGTTAAACCAACTGAAACGCTAGCATCTTAGCCATGCTTTTAAAACACTTACGTTTTGGCGTATTTTTTAATTTTTTACAAATGAACATTAAATCATTTATTTTTTTAATAGCTGCAATACTGTTTGCAACCACGAGTGCGGTTGTCGTATTTTGGTCGTTTAAACAAGTTGAAGTAGCTTCTGCTGCCCGGCAACGTTCTCAGTTAATTATCAAAAAAGCCAATCTTTTGCTGTCGGAAATTACGGATGCCGAAACTGGCATGCGTGGTTTTGTGCTGACAAATGACAAGATTTTTTTGCAGCCATATTCGGCTGTTATCAATTCCATCAGTCCGCAATTAAAGCAGTTGCAACAGCTCAATTTAGCCACTGTTAACTCAACTCAATATAATTCTACCCCGCTTGAATCTGCCAATTCTGGGCAAAAACATCTCAATACCTTAATTCCGTTGCTGGATTCTAAAATATCGCATATGACACGTGCAGTTGACCAGCAGCTTAATAAAAATCAAACGGCAGCCATCAGATTAGTTAAATCTACCGAAGGATTGCAGTTGATGCAGACAATCCGGCTTGAAATGCAGCAATTTATTCATTTACAAGAATCCACGCTTGCGCAAAACGAGGCGATGTTTCAATCCACGATGCGGCGCTTTTTTAACATAATCCGTATCGGAAGTGCCCTCAGCCTTTTATTTGCACTGATATTTGCTTACTTTTTTAATAGAGAGTCCAGGCAAAAAACTAAAAATATCGTGCATACCAAAACACAGCATTTACTCAAAAATCAAGAAAACATTAATGATCAATTGCAGAAAGCCAATATTGTTTTAGAAGATAGTGAAGAAAAACTCGCTGTCACGCTAAATTCTATTGGTGATGCCGTGATTGCTACAGACATTTTGTCGCGTGTAACAAGCTTAAATAAAGTAGCTGAAACATTAACAGGATGGACACCGCATGAAGCAATTGGTCGACCAATTGATGAAATTTTTTATATTGTAGATACAAAAACGCGACAACCGATTGCTACGCCAGTATTGGAAACATTGTCACAAGCTAAGGTGCAATATTTACCCAAAAATACGCTGCTTATTTCGCGCGATGGTCACGAATATAATATTGCAGATACTTGCGCGCCAATTTTTAGTTTAGATAATACCGTGCAAGGTGCGGTGTTGGTGTTTCGTGACACAACCGAGCAAGAAGCTGTGCAAAGCAAATTGCGCACTAGTGAAGAGCTATACCGCGCCACTTTTGATCACGCCTCGGTTGGCATTGCACATGTCGCCATTAATGGAAAATTTTTAAGAGTGAACGAGTGGTTATGCAATATGCTGGGTTATTCAACTGCTGAGTTGCTCGGGCGCAAATTTCAAGATATCACTTATCCAGAGGATTTGGATGGTGACCTTGCATTGTTTGAGCAAGTGCTGACAGGAAAGATTGAACAGTACAACATTGAAAAACGTTATGTGCAAAAAAATAAAACATTAATGTGGATATGCTTATCTGTCAGTTGTATACGCCATGCAAATGGTGAAGTGGATTATTTTATTGCGGTGATCGAAGATATTTCAAAAAGAAAACAAGCCACAAAAGATGGCCGTCGTTTTTTCACGCTATCTCAAGAATTACTTTGTATCGTTAATTTTAATGGTTTTTTTACCGCTGTTAACGAGGCGTGGCAAAAAATGTTGGGCTACACAGAGATGGAGATATTGGCTAAACCTTACATTGAGTTTGTGCATGCCGATGACCGAGGGTTAACCAAATTAGAGATGGCGAAACTGATGCACGGCGGTGCTGATCCTGGTTTTGAAAATCGTTATGTCTGCAAAGATGGTTCGGTGCGCTGGTTGTTATGGAGTATTGCGGTGGACGCAGATAACAAACAATTCTATTGTTCGGCACGCGATATTACAGAGCGTAAACAAAACGAAAAAGATTTAGTACTGCGTACTAATCAATTTAAAACTTTGCTAGACGCTGCGCCAATCGGCATATATTTAGTCGACGCGGATTTGAAAATCAGACATTACAACCATTGTGCGGTGAGTAAATCGGACCAAGATGCAGATTGGCAAGGCGTTGATTTAAATGGTGACAGCTTAAAAGGCGATAACCTTGAAAGCATGGATTTAGAAGGCATAAATCTAGAAGGCAAAGATCTAAAAGAAGTGTTGTTTAATTCTTTACAAAAAACCAATGCAGAAGCGATATTAAAACAATTCCGCAAAACCCTTAAAACAGGCTTGCCCTACACTGAAGCAGAATTTGTTAATTATCAGTACGACACGGGGATAACTACTTTTTACTCATGGCAAATCAACCGAATTATTTTACCTGATGGTAAAAATGGTGTGGTTTGCTACTTTCAAGATATTACTGAGCGCGTATTAGATCAACGAAAAATCATTGAAAATGAAACGCGCTTCCGCACCCTGTTTGATAGGGGGCCAGTAGCCATGTACTTTTGCGATAAAGATGGAAAAATCCAAGAATATAACAATTATGCCGCTGAGATTTGGCAAAGTGAACCCAAACGCAATCAAACCGATGAAGATTTCCGCAAGGACTTCAAGTTCTATTTGCTGAACGGTACTTTAATTCCGTTTACACAAATGTTTATGATGAAAGTGTTGGCAGGTGATTTGCCTTTTGTGCGCGATCAGGAAGTGATTTTTGAGCGGGCAGACGGATCGCGCGTGAATGTGGTGATTAATATTGTGCCAATTAAAAACTCGCAGGCTGAGATTACCGGCGCTATGAACTGCTTTTTTGATGTGACGTATCGCACACAGGCAGAAGTTGCACTTTTAAGTTACACCTATGAGCTTAAAGAAGCCAAAGCCCTCGCTGAAAAAGCCAATGCGGCAAAATCTGACTTTTTATCCAGCATGAGTCACGAGTTACGCACGCCTTTAAATTCCATATTAGGTTTTGCGCAATTATTACAATCCAGCAATCCCGCACCGACTGTTATCCAGCAACGCAACATTAATCAAATTTTGCAGAGTGGCTGGTATTTATTGGAGCTAATCAACGAAATACTAGATTTGGCACAAATCGAATCGGGCAAACAACCGTTGTTATTAATGCCGGTTTTGCTCAATCAGGTGTTAAGTGAGTGTGCGATGCTAATCGAACCATTAACGATTAAACATGCGATTAAGGTCACGTTTGCGCCATTGCCAGCTTATACATTTGTCAATTCCGATAAAACACGCTTAAAACAAATCATCATTAATTTGTTATCTAACGCCATTAAATATAACCAAAAAGATGGCGTAGTGACAGTAGATTACAGCTTGAAGGACGATGTGATTAAATTATCTGTGCGTGATACTGGATCGGGCTTAAATTCTACACAGTTAGAACATTTATTTGAGCCATTTAATCGACTGGGTCAAAATGCGGGCGATGAAGAAGGCACTGGTATTGGTTTGGTGGTGAGTAAGAAACTGATAGAACTAATGCACGGCGAGATAGGCGTAAGCAGCAAAGTTAACCATGGCAGCGTGTTTTGGATAACGCTAAATTTAGTGAATACACCTAAATTAGTAGATGCGCAGATGCCATTGCTGAGTAGTAAAATCAAAAAAATTGACATTAATCAAACTGAACGTATTGCTGACGATTATGCGGATTCAAATACTCAAGATAAGGAAAAATACTCAACCAATAAATTGCTTTATATTGAAGATAACCAAGCCAATTTGATATTAGTAGAAGAAATGCTTGTTAGTAATCCGCATATAAATTTACAAGGTGCAACAGATGGCGGTCACGGTTTAAAAATGGCCAGCACTTGGCTGCCCGATGTTATTTTATTAGACATTAATCTAACGGATATGGATGGATACGCTGTGTTAAAAGCGTTGGCCAGTGATTCTCAAACTGCGCATATTCCCGTGATTGCCATTAGTGCGAACGCCATGCAGGCAGATATTCAGAAAGGAATTGAGGCTGGGTTTTTTAGATATTTAATTAAACCTGTTAAGTTAAATGACTTGATGGAATCTTTAGAGTTTGCATTTGACTACGCCAAATTGACTCAATTTAATCATGAAGAAACAAACTGAATATGATCAAGTAAACTGGTAAAAAATGCAGCGCTACAGATTTACAGCAATGAATTGGAAATCCAATACTGATAAATGGAAGGTAATAATAAAATGATTAATTTAATCAATATACTCGAGGCTAAGATACTGATTGTGGATGATCAGGAATCTAACGTGAGCTTGTTAGAGCAGATGCTGATCGAGGAAGGTTATACCGATGTTAACTCAACCACGAATCCGCAAGAGGTATGTACACTACACCGCAAAAATCACTACGATCTCATTTTGCTAGATCTGCAAATGCCCGTTATGGACGGTTTTCAGGTAATGGAAAGCCTTAAGACCAATCATGTTGATGCCTATTTACCTGTACTTGTATTAACTGCACAACCGGGCCATAAACTAAGAGCTTTACAAGCAGGCGCTAAAGATTTTATTAGTAAGCCGTTTGATTTGGTAGAAGTAAAAACGCGCATTCATAACATGCTGGAAGTGCGTCTTTTGTACAAAAAATTGGAAGAATACAATAAACAGTTAGAACAAGAAGTGCTCGAACGCACCGCAGAATTGCGTGAAAGCGAGGCGCGTTTTCGTAGCTTGACTGAATTGGCTTGTGATTGGTATTGGGAGCAGGATGAAACCATGAAATTCACCAGAGTGTCTGGCCCGGTATTGGATTTATTGGGCATACAGGTGGATGCATTAGCAGACAATACAAACGGTGATGCAAGCTCAGAACCTTTAAAAGCACTGAAATTGCTGGGCTGGAATGAAACAGAGCGTGATTTGATTAAAGCAAAAATTGCCGACAGAGAACCGTTTATTGATTTTATTTTTACGCGTGATTTAGGTGATGGCAATTTACAAAAATTCCAGATCAGCGGTGAACCAATGTTTGATAATAATTGCCGTTATAGAGGTTATCGCGGAATCGGTTTTGAACTGACGAGGAGAAAGTAGCAAGTAACAGTGGAGCTTAATATGACATCGTCTCAACCCTTAACGGAAAAAACTGCCGAAAATACAAAGTTAACTACATCAGAGTTAGCTCGAATTAACACGGAAAAAACTGGCATAAATTATACTGATACAAATGCCCCAGCTTCTGATTCTATCGCCGCAGAAGCTTCAAGCTTTCTTAGGAAAAACTTACCACAGGGTATATTAAAGCAGTCTGGTGTATTGAAATTCGACCCCAAGCTAAATCGCTTACTGGCCGCATTGCCATCTTCTGAGTTAGATTTTTTGTCCAGTTATTTAAAGTTAATCTACCTGCCATTAGGTGAATCTTTATATGTACCTGGCATACCATTAACACATGCTTATTTCCCCATTAATTGCGTGGTGTCTATGCATTATGTAACCGAAACTAGCGCTTCCACAGAAACAGCCAGTGCTGGCAATGAGGGCATGGTAGGGATAGCATTGGTGATGGGTGGTGATAGCACGCCAAGCTCAAGCACGGTAGTCATAGCAGGCTATGCATACAAGATAGAGGGCCACCTTTTAAAACGTGCATTAACTCAGAATGATGCGTTACAACGTTTATTATGGCGCTATATTCAAGTATTAATTACACAAATTTCTCAAACAGCGGTGTGTAACAGACACCACACTATTGAGCAGCAATTGTCACGTTGGTTACTGCTTAATGTTAGTCGATTATCCACTAATGAGTTAACCATCACGCAAGAATTGGTGGCTAGCATATTGGGTGTAAGACGAGAGAGCATTACACAGGCAGCCAGCAATTTGCAGCGTGCTGGACTCATTAGCTATCGTCGGGGCCATATTTCTTTATTGGATCGTCATGGACTAGAGAAATGGGCTTGCGAATGCCATAAAGTGATGCAAACGGAATTAAAGCGTTTGTTACATGACGCAGACTGACCTTAATTTTTTAACGCTCATAAAAAGATTACATTTTTATCGCGAGTTAGGCGATTGCATATCGCGATTATTGGTGTTTGTAGGACTGTCTCCGTTTTTAATTCCACTCTCTCTATCAGTATTTAAACGTGAATTATCGTGAGGTGTCATTCTTCTATTCTTGAGTAATTCTTTGTCGCATATCACTTTGTCATTGCCTGTTCTGGTCGCGCAATCTTGTAATTTCAGCCTTTCAGCTGTGTCATTCCTTCCTAAATTGCTATCATTTTCTATTGTGCTACTAGCGCCAGCTGATGCGGCTACGCTTAAACTCATTGCAAGCGCAAATATACTTATCTCAACACTGTTCATCTCTCTATCCTTTAATCAAATTGAATATCGGCATTAATAGCATTGACTTGATTTAAATCAACAATATTCGCTACTGCAACATGTTCACTATTGCAAAATATTCGCTATTTAAATTACCAGATTAGATTGATACAAAACGGCCGTCCGTCTGCTATCGAACATATATTCAAAATAGTTTTTATGTTCGATAACAGACAGAAGCAATAAATATTAGCGCGCAATATATTAATCAGATTCGCTCGTTAAACAGAGCTTTTTAATTTTTTAAAAAGGATACCCAATGAATCAATTAATCAAAAATGTATTTAGCTGTGCTTCTACAATCGGCGTGATGACAATCGTTAGCGCAGGTTTAACACAAACGGCTTTTGCTGCCGAAACAGCAGGCATGGGCGCTAAACCCAATGCGCAAATGAAAGCGGTGTTAGATGAACACGCAAAACTAGGCCCTAAACCCCTCTCAACTTTAACCGCAGTAGAGGCGCGCAAACAGCCGTCTCCCGCCGATGCTGTTAAAGCGCTGCTTAAAAAGCAAGGTAAATCAGTCGAGCCAGAAGCAGTAGGCAAAGTAGAAAATAAAATGATTGCCGGTGCTGCCGGTCAGATCCCTGTTCGAATCTATACGCCAAAAGGCGAGGGGCCGTTTCCAGTTATTGTGTACTACCATGGCGGTGGCTGGGTCATTGCCGATTTAGATACCTATGATGCAAGTCCGCGTGCTTTAGCGAATGCAACCAATGCGGTGGTTGTTTCTGCGCATTATCGCCAAGCGCCAGAACATAAATTCCCTGCCGCTCATGACGATGCGCATGCCGCCTATAAATGGGTGTTAGAGCATGCCAAGGAAATGAACGGCGACCCTAAACGCATTGCACTGGTGGGTGAAAGTGCGGGCGGTAACATGGCTGCTGCAGTGAGTGTGCTGGCACGCGAGCATAAAATGCAAATGCCTGTTTACCAGGTATTGGTGTATCCAATCGCAGACAACAACGTTGAAACCGCTTCTTATATTGAAAACGCAAAAGCCAAACCTTTAGATAAGGCTGCCATGCAGTGGTTTTTTAAACAATATTTTCGAACACCCGCCGATGGTGACAGTCATTTGATTTCGCTGTTGGATGAAAAAGATCTAAAAGGCTTGCCACCAACAACCGTCATTACCGCACAAATTGATCCATTACGCTCAGAAGGCAAAGCCTATGCGGATTTATTGCAGAAAGCGGGTATCGATGTGCGATATAAAAATTATGAAGGCGTTACGCATGAGTTTTTTGGCATGGCAGCAGTGCTAGATGAAGCAAAACAAGCACAGCAGTTTGCAGCAGAAGGTTTAAAAAAAGCATTTAGCGCGAAAAAATAATTTTTTAAATCGCTAAAAATATTGTGCCCGAAGATTTATTTAATCTTATGCAATGGCCAGCCATGGCAACTACTTTGATATCCGCATGGCTGGTCGCTTCGCAATCAAAACCAAAACGCGGTTGGGGTTTTTGGATATTTATTATCAGCAATATATTGTGGGTATTGTGGGGTTGGCATGCTCATGCTTATGCCTTGATTGTGATGCAGATTGGATTGCTATTTTTGAATATTCGCGGGGTTTTTAAAAATCCAGTTGATGCAAATAGCAGCTGAACATTCAATAAGTGTTGCCTGATTAACTAGATTAATTTACGAGATTTGAAATCAGCGTTTATAAATTATGAAACAGTTAACGGCACTGATATCAAGTGATCAATTTAAGCCAGTTTTCCATTCAGTAACGTACTCTTTTTTAGCTAAATTTAGCGTTATATGTGTGGAACCGAACAGACGAAAAATCCCAGCAACTGTAATTTGGATGGATTAAATAAGGAGAATCATTGTGATGGATGCATCAATCAATGAAGCACCGCAAACTACAAATAATCTAAGTAGCCAAACCAGCTCAAAAAAGCATTTATTGCCGCCTTTAAAATATGATTACGCGGCGCTGGAGCCTTACATTGATTCGCGCACCATGATTTTGCACCATGACAATCACCATGCCACTTATGTCAAAAAGCTGAACGAAGCCTTAATGCCTTTTCCGGAACTTCAGGAATATTCTGCGTTATGGCTTTTGTGTCATTTGAACCAGCTTCCAGCGTCTATTCAAGCGGCCGTTCAGCATAATGCAGGTGGCCATGTGAATCACAGTTTATTCTGGCGTGCGATTAAACCGTTTAATGCTGGTGAACCCAGAGGAACATTGCGCGAAGCGATTAATCGTGATTTTGGCAGTTTAGCCGAATTTAAAAAACGCTTTGAAGAAGAGGGCGCCAAGGTGTTTGGCTCTGGCTGGGTTTGGCTTGTAAAAGGCTTTAAGCAAGACAGTCATTTGCAAATTATAACGACGACTGGCCATGATCATCCTCTTATGCAAAACCTTATTCCCATATTGTTAAATGACGTATGGGAGCATGCCTATTATTTGCAATATGAAAGCCGCCGTCCTGATTATCTGAAGGCTTGGTGGTCGGTTGTGGATTGGGAGCAAGCGACATCTTGCTATGACAGCAACGTCAGCTCAGTTGAGGAAATATTAATAGATGAAAATAAACAATTTTTAGCAGTTAAGTAGCAAAAAATATTGTAATAAATGCGTTAACAAAAAGCTTTAGCCATTAGCAATTTAATCTAAATGTCTTATTGCGATGCTATTAATTAAGCAGGTAATAATAAATTATTTGAAAGGAATATCGATGAATTGGGATCAAATAGAAAATAATTGGGCAGCGTATAAAAACGATATCAGATTAAATTGGGAAAAAATTACGGATGCGCAATTGGAAGTCATTGCTGGAAAACGTGATCATCTGGCGGGGAAAATTCAAGTCATGTACGGCATTGACCAGGAAGAAGCAGAATACCAGCTTTCTGAATGGCAGGAGAATCAAGCCAATACTGATGGGCGTTTTTACCAATCGAAATCTTTTTCTAGAACAACCCGCACCTAGGTTAAAGGCAACGATTAAATAAGTATGTGAATCAAAAAGCATAAACTCTTTACCAAATTTTTAATTTTGCAGGAGGCAAATGATGCACGGAAATAAGGATGAGAATGGGTGGTTTGAATTAAAAGGCAAAGCTAAGCGGCAGTGGGATAAAGTGAATAATAAATCTTTCGATAAGCCGAATTTAGATCGTTATGAAGAAGACATTTATAGTACGAAAAAAGATAAAAAACATAGACCGGATAAACATTCGAGAGATATGCGGGATATTTAATAAAACCTGTCAAGAAAGACGCAGATTAACGTTTGGTTTCTATTGGGGCGTTCAAAATGAAAATTTTAAATAAAGAAAAAACACATTTTATGCAATTGGATAAAAAAGGTGTGCACAGAGTTAAATACGGTGAGGTCAACAAGGTGCATGACATCATCAATAACATTCTAGACGGCGAAAATCTAAAAACGATGCAGGCTGATTCAAACGCCAACAATATTCATTTAGTCAAACAGACTTAATTTTAGATGCAATATTTTCACTTATTTTCTTATCCAATAAATTCCCGTAACAACCTTAATCCACTATTCATTTCGTATTAACAACAGGCGCAAAAAAAGGCTCTCAAGAGATGAGAGCCTAGCCACGCTTAGGGAATACGTGGGCGAAACTACGACGTAAAAATGACGTGTTTGATTACATCGCAGAGTGCTGCGAAGTGCTGCGCTTCATATCGGTTCCATAATAATTATGAATGCTGTCAGCCCAAGTTTGATCTGCCATATTAGGCCAGTTGTCTTTATCGAAACCAGGTGCAGAATCTAATTTGCTGCTATCCACATTAAGAATAAATCGCTTATTTTCAGTATCTAGTCTGAGTGCTTGCCAAGGCACGGCAAACAGCTTATCGCCCATACCTAAAAAGCCGCCATAAGATAAAACCGCATAGCATACTTCTCCACTACGTGTATCAAGCATAATCTCTTTAATATCGCCTAAATCTTCATCGTTTTGGCTATATACATCGTTACCAATTAATGTATCGGCTCCCATTAATTCCGGGCCAGGACCATCTCCATCATTGCTTCGGTACATGCCGTATGTGTCTCTGTCTTGATAGCTCATGTGTTATCTCCTTAATAGGTTTAAATTGTTCATTACTAAATTCAATATTTGATAATTGATGAAACATTTTGACGTTTTGAGGATTGGTCATCTGTACGCTAAGCAACATAATTTGCATTTTTTTAAATTAGTCTACTAAAGCCAGAGCAGTATCATTGTTTGAAAGTAATTCTTCAAACCGTTTCGCACTCAGCGCGGGGCTAAAAAGATAACCCTGACCCTCTTCGCAATAGCGATATTTTAAAAAATCTAACTGCATAGCATTTTCGATGCCTTCTGCAATGACTTTTAATTTCAGACTGTTACCCATGTTAATGATGGCGCTCACAATAACGCCTTCATCCAATACTGAAGTAATACTCTTGACGAACGATTGGTCGATTTTAAGTACATCAATAGGAAATTGCTGTAAATATCTTAAGCTGGAATAACCTGTACCAAAATCATCTACCGCCAGCTGAACGCCCATCTCTTTAAGCTGTTGCAATATGGTGATAGTCGTTTGTGCGTTTCGCATTAACACACTTTCGGTAATTTCTAGCTCCAGGCAACTTGCAGGTAATTGCGTTTCAGTCAATATCGTATGCACGCCGTCTACAAAATCTTTTTGCAAAAACTCTAGAGCCGAAATATTGATAGCAATGGTGATTGTTGGTAAGCCATTATTTTTCCATTTTTTAGCTTGTTCACAAGCTTCTCGCAACACCCATTTGCCAATTTGCACAATCAAACCACAGCTTTCTGCTATGGTGATAAATTTTTCTGGCAAGACTACGCCCCATTCAGGATGTTGCCACCGTAGCAACGCCTCAACGCCAGTGATTTGTTTGGTGATTAAATTGACTTTGGGTTGATAGTGCAAGAAAAATTGCTGATTTTCTAACGCAGCGCGCAAATTATCCTCAACGATTAATCGTTGCACAGCCCGTCTATTCATTTCGTTTTTAAAAAACTGGTAATTATTACGGCCTTTTTGTTTGGCGTAATACATTGCAGTATCTGCATTTTTAATCAGCATTTCAGCATCCGAACCGTCATTAGGGTAAATACTGATTCCAATACTGGTTGTAATATTTAACTGACAATTATCTAGTAGATGTGGCAAGTTAAACTCATCTAGGATTTTGGTGGCAGTTAAAGCAGCATCCTTTCCATTTTTATTGTCTGGCAACAAAATAATAAATTCATCTCCACCTTGCCTGCTCACTGTATCGGCGCCGCGAACACAATCACTCAACCTCTTGGCGACTGATTGTAAAAGCTTGTCACCGGTTGCATGGCCCAGCGAATCGTTAATATATTTAAAATTATCTAAATCTAAAAAAAGCAAAGCCAGCTGCATGCCATGTCGATCTGCGGATGCAATAGCTTGTGCAATACGGTCATTTAACAACACTCGGTTTGGCAGATTAGTCAAAAAATCATGTTGCGCCAAGTGTGCCATTTTCATAGACATGGCTTTTGCTGCACTCACATCATGAAACACTACCACCACACCAGTAAGTTGTCCTTCTTCGTTGAAAATCGGCGAAGACGAGTCCTCAATGGCCACTTCACTGCCATCACGCTTGATTAAAACAGTATCCGCTGCTAGCCCATTGGGATCACTACTCTGCAAAACCAAGCTAACTGGATCACAAGCAGCCTTACGCGTGGTGCCATTGATGAGATTAAGAATATGATTGCTAGGATATCCTCTTGCTTGTTCACAAGACCAGCCAGTCAGCTTTTCTGCAGCCGCGTTCATATAATTAATATTGCCATAAACGTCGGTACAAATGACACCATCACTGATTGAGTTTAAAGCGATTTGTGCTCCGGATTTTTCTACATTCATTGATTGATTTTGAGAATTTGAATCACAAGTCATTACGTCTTCAACTGGCAAGTTGATAGGCGAGTGAATACTACGGGCCAGCTTACTTAAATACGTTTTGGTTCTGTTAGATTTGTTTGAACCATCTTTAGGTTGATTGTCCATAAACGCTACTTTCTATATGCGCGCAAGGTGTTTAAATTACTGATTATCCGCAACGATTAAAACAAGTCTGTGCCTTAGCGAACATATATTAGTATTTAATAAATCCCAAAAATGGCTTTTAAAAAAAGCTGAAAAACTTAATTATTGAGTGCTTTCGTTCAGCGATGGCAGCAGGCGGTCGAATTCTATTTTGACTACTTGGTAGCATTCGCAGGAACGCTTTTCGAGTTGTGGTCGGTCAATCACCGTAATGTGGCCGCGGCTATATTTAATCAAACCAGCCGCTTGTAATTTCGATGCAGCTTCCGTGACACCTTCACGTCTCACCCCAAGCATATTGGCAATGAGTTCCTGCGTCATTGTCAGCTCATTACTATCTAATCGATCCAGGCTCAATAAAAGCCAGCGACATAATTGCTGTACAACGGTGTGATGCCGATTACAAACGGCGGTTTGTGCCATTTGCGTAATCAAGGCTTGGGTATAGCGCAGCAATAAGTTTTGCATAGGACCTGCGCGCTTAAACTCAGATTTTAAAATAGCGCCTTTCAAGCGGTAACCGTAGCCCGAACTTTGCACCACAGCCCGACTAGGTGTGGTGTCGCCACCCATAAAAAGCGATATTCCCAACACGCCTTCTTTGCTGACAACGGCTATCTCGGCTGACGCACCGTTTTCCATGACGTATAGCAATGAAATGATGCTGGTAGTAGGAAAGTACACATAATCCATCTGCGCACCAGATTCATTTAGCACATATCCTAATGGCAGTTTAACCAGCTCAAGATTCGGAAGTAATCGATCGTATTTAATGTTCAATAACATATCGAGTAAATGATTTTGTCGCGGATTTGGGAAATCAATCATTTATTTTCCTATTATTGACGCTTGGTTAATTTAGACTTCGTTAATTTTTTTACACTTTGCTCGGCTTATTCTAGGCTGAATATTAATCTTGTATGTTCGGTAGTAAGCATATTAAAAATATAAAAAAACATTTTTAATGCAGGTATGTTGTTAGTGGAGCAGGCACAGCGGGACGAAATTAAAATGTTTTTAATCTATTTATTTTAAGCTTCGTTTAAGTGGATTTATTTTCATTAAACAGGTGATTGAAATGAATGTGTTTGACTAGAATGTTACCTCGCCACATACAGTTGTAATCCTGGCATTGATAGCGTCTTACAGGTTTGAATAAACTGATTAGACGATCCATATAACGTCGCCGCACGCGGAAAGTGTAGCCTCCACAATCTGGACAAGGGTGTGTTGGATCGCTCATTCCTCAATTTTCATTTAATTTAATAGTTTGCCGGCTGTTTGGTATTAATTACTTAAACTAACATTAAGCGCTTGATAAATAGTGGTCTGTACGCTTTCTAACATTGTGTATATCAATACAAAAAATGTTAGCGATGCAAAATATCCCATTTTTTAAACGCTATGTTCGCTAGCAAACAGACGCCAGACTCACTTCGGTTAATCATCGTTTTTAAAGTAGCGGGCTATGTTAAAGACAGATGACCTAAAGCCAGATTAACCAAAGCAAGATTAAGCACAGAACAATGCGTTAAGTTTTGCTTTTCATCGCTGCCATTATTTCAATCATTGTATTAATGACCGTGTTTACATCTTAAAAGGATTCGCCAATGAATGAGTTAAACCCTGAATACTCACCTGTGCCTTATAGCGCTGAATACGAAATATTAGAAGAAGATGAAGCTGAAACGCAGCAGGCATTAAATAACGCGCTGCTTGGTATTGCTGAAACAACATTTAAGCATTCTGGTCATGCAATGCGCAGTGTGCATGCTAAATGCCACGGTTTGTTAATGGGTGAATTGAAAGTTTTGGACAATTTACCCGCGCATTTAGCGCAAGGGATGTTTGCAACTGCGGCCACTTTTCCTGTCGTCATGCGATTTTCTACACCGCCTGGCGATATGTTAGATGACAGAGTATCAGTGCCACGCGGGCTTGCCATTAAAGTGGTCGGCGTAGAAGGCGAACGTTTAATGGGTGCCGAAAATGCGGTCACACAGGATTTTGTGTTGGTGAATGGTCCAGCATTTTTGGCACCTAATGCCAAAAAGTTTTTGTCTAGCCTTAAATTGCTGGCAGCAACAACAGACAAAGCGCCAAGACTAAAACAGGCCTTATCCACAGTATTGCAAGGCACAGAGAAATTAATTGAAGCGGTGGGTGGCGAAAGTGCGACCATTAAATCGATGGGTGGCCATGCAGAAACCAACTTATTAGGCGAAACTTATTTTAGCCAAGCCCCCATTTTATATGGCGCCTATATGGCAAAAATTTCAGTTGTGCCGATTTCACAAGCGTTAACACAATTAAAAGATTCCCCTGTAGACCTTAACGATAAGCCAGATGGACTCAGTGAAGCAGTAGCCGAATTTTTTAGCAATCAAACAGCGGAGTGGGAGGTGCGTGTGCAGTTGTGCACCGATTTAGAAACGATGCCAATTGAAGACTCGTCTATTGCATGGCCAGAAGATTTAAGTCCTTATATAGCAGTCGCCCGCATTATGGCAAAGCCGCAATCTGCCATGAGTGAAGCGCGTTTGAGGGCGGTGGAAGATGGCATGTCATTTAGTCCATGGCATGGCATTGTTGCGCATCGACCGATTGGATCGATTATGCGCGTACGCAAAATGGCTTATGAAGTCTCTGCAAGGTTTCGCGCTGAACGTAATGGTCAGCCAATTGTTGAACCTGTACATCTAAATGATTTTCCAGATTAGATATAAAAATATTAATAAATAAAATTGAATATATTGAACTGATTTTAAATATGCAAGAAAGCTGAAATGGATTTAAAAAGCAAACACATAGCAGGATTAACCTTAATAGGAATGCTCATTCGACGCATGCAAGTGGACAAGTGTTGACGGTGAAGCCTTGATGTTTTTCCAGAAACCCCTGCAATTGATGCTGATAAAATCCGAAAGCCATATTAATGACCAGTACCATTCTAAATAAAGTTAAAACAGATAAAACACCATCCAAATTAACATTAAGCGCCACGCTTTTGCGTGATATGCACGCCTATTGGCGCGCGGCTAACTATCTTTCTGTTGGTCAGATTTATTTGCAAGATAACCCGCTATTAAAAGAAAAATTAGCCCTTGCGCATATTAAACCTCGACTGCTTGGTCACTGGGGTACAACGCCAGGTTTAAACTTTATCTACGTACATTTAAATCGCTTAATTAAAGA
>JAZKEJ010000149.1:18079-23586 GCA_040387095.1 Pseudomonadota bacterium
GCTGCCAGTTGGCATTCAAACAAATTTCTAAATCCCGCACGTGATGGCGCGGTGATTCCTATATTGCACCTGAACGGTTTTAAAATTGCCAACCCGACAGTTTTGTCGCGTATTAGCCGTAAAGAGTTAACCGATTTAATGCTTGGGTATGGCCATGAGCCTTATTTTGTTGAAAGCGACGATGCTAGCTCGATTGACGCTATGCAAATGCATCAAAGCCTTGCTGCAACGTTAGATATGGTTCTAACTAAAATCCATGCTATCCAAAGTCTGGCCAGGTCTAATAAAAACAAAACTATAGAGCGCCCTCTGTGGCCAATGATTGTATTTTGCAGCCCTAAAGGTTGGACAGGGCCAGAAATCGTCGATGGCAAGCAAAGCGAAGGTACATGGCGTGCGCATCAGGTTCCGATTGCCAGTTTTAAAAAAGGTGACGCCAAAACGCCAGAACATTTGAAGCTGCTTGAAAACTGGTTAACTAGTTACAAACCGCAACAATTGTTTGATGAAAATGGCAAGCTAAACGCAGAACTTGCGGCACTTGCGCCTACCGGCCATCAGCGTATGGGGCTTAATCCGCATACCAATGGCGGTGAATTACTGCAAGCGCTTGCCATGCCGAATATGGATGATTATGCCGTTGCAGTAGCAAAACCCGGTGGCGTGCAGGCAGAGGCCACCAAAGTATTAGGTTCATTTTTGCGCGATGTAATGCAGTTGAATCAAGCCAATCAGAACTTTAGAATTTTTGGCCCAGATGAAACTGCATCGAATCGATTAGATGCCGTGTTTGAAGTGTCAGGCAAAACCTGGATGACCGAAAAGCAAAGTATTGATGTGAATTTAAGCAGTGATGGCCGTGTGATGGAAGTGTTAAGCGAGCATCTATGCCAAGGCTGGCTGGAAGGTTATCTGCTCACAGGGCGGAATGGACTTTTTTCGTGCTATGAGGCGTTTATCCATATTATTGATTCCATGCTGAATCAGCATGCCAAGTGGCTTAAAGTGTGCAGTCAAATTCCTTGGCGTGCGCCGATTGCATCGCTGAATTATTTGCTTACATCTCATGTTTGGCGGCAGGATCATAACGGATTTTCGCACCAGGACCCGGGTTTTATTGACCATGTATTAAACAAAAAATCTGAAATAGTACGCGTGTATTTGCCGCCGGATGCCAACTGTTTATTGTCGGTAGCTGACCATTGCTTGCGTAGTCAAAACTATATCAATGTGATTATTGCGGGCAAACAGCCTGAATGGCAATGGCTAGATATGGATGCCGCCGTACGTCATTGCGCTGCTGGGGCGAGTATCTGGGATTGGGCAAGTCAGAACGGCGAGCCAGAGGTAGTAATGGCTTGTGCAGGCGATGTGCCGACTCTGGAAACCTTAGCAGCAGCGATGTTGTTGCGTGAATATGTGCCTGATATTCAAGTTCGCGTGGTAAATGTGGTCGATTTAATGGTGCTGCAACCGCAATCTGAACATTCTCACGGCCTGCATGATCATGAGTTTGATGCGTTATTTACCCTTGATAAGCCGGTTATATTTGCCTTCCATGGCTATCCCGCAGTCATTCATAAGCTGACATATCGACGCCATAATCATGACAATATTCATGTGCGCGGTTATAAAGAAGAGGGCACAACCACAACACCTTTTGATATGGTGGTGCTGAATAATGTGGATCGTTTTCAATTGGCATTAGATGCGATTAAGCGTATTCCAAGGCTAAAAAATATTGTAGAAGCCGAAACCGCGCGCTATTGGAGCACCATGCAGCGACACAAATTGTATATCAGTGAACATGGCGATGACATGCCGGAAATACGCGATTGGCAATGGAAATCGTTATGAATAATTTATCTGGAAATAAACTGTGAACGCACTATCAATCCTGGTTTTTAATAGTGGCTCCTCTTCGCTTAAATTTAGTTTCTTTCGCATGGAATCCTCTTTTTTTGATGATTCAACCAATGAGAAATATCCAACTGAATCTATCTTAGGTGAAATGCCATTACCTGAAACATTTCCATTAAAAACACTGTTCTATGGTGAAATGGAAATGGGGCAAGCTGATTTAAGCCGATTTTATGTAAAAGACGGCTCAAACAAGACATTGGTTGATGAGCAGATTCGTGCGATTACTGTTGCTGATGCCACTTTGCATATTCTGCGCTATCTTGCTGGTTTTAGCACTCCCTCACCAGAAGTGATTGCACACAGAGTCGTGCATGGTGGTGTTGGCTTAGTAGAGCATAGTTTTATTAACGATAAAGTGCTTAGACAATTAAAAGCATCGGTTGAATTTGCGCCACTGCACAATCAAACAGCATTGGAAATTATCCATTTCACGCGAAAACTATTTCCAAAGTTACCGCAGGTGGTGTGTTTTGATACGGCATTTCACGCAGATATGCCCGATGTAGCAAAATTATTACCCATTTCAAAAGATTTGCATGCTATGGGCATACAGCGTTACGGATTCCATGGTCTATCTTGTGAATCTGTAATAGGCAAATTAGGGAAAGATTTACCAGAAAAGCTCATCATCGCGCATTTGGGCAATGGTGCCAGCGTGACTGCCGTTAAAAACGGACAATCGGTTGACACCAGCATGGGCCTGACGCCTAGCGGCGGTGTGATGATGGGCACCCGTTGCGGTGATTTAGACCCCGGTGTATTGATCTATTTAATGCGTGAAAAAAAATATGACTTATCTTCGATAGAGTCATTAATCAATCATCAATCGGGGCTTTTAGGTGTTTCTGCTGTGAGCAGCGATATGCGAATTTTGCATGAATCAGCTCCGTCAAACCCAGATGCGCAGTTAGCGATTGATATGTTTTGCAGCAGTATTGCTAAACAGATAGCCGCAATGACTTCGGTATTAAATGGAGTGGATGCTTTGGTTTTTACCGGTGGAATTGGTGAAAATGACGCATTAATCCGCTGTGCTATTTGTGCAAAACTGGCTTTTTTTGGACTAACTATCGATGCAGAAAAAAATCAATCTACCCACGCTGAACATGGTGCAGATTCGATTAGTGATGCGAGCTCGTCTGTCGAGATTTATGTTGCTCATTCAAATGAAAATGCACAGATAGCCCGCCACACATGGATGTTGTTATTTCATCATGAACATCCAGCTGTGCTTAACAACCGCGCTTTATCCTATTAAAAGCTACGTGTTAAGAACTGTACTTTATAAGAACTGTATTTTAAGAATCTATATTTTAAGAGATAGGTGCAAATTTATTGAGTTGATTAATTTGATTGCGTACTTCTAGCGCAACTTCGGATGCAGTCAAGCCCACTGGTCCTATACCATCCGCGACTAATTTATCCGCCGCCGCACCGTGCACATAAACCCCCAGTTTTGCAGCTTGCAACACAGTTAAGTCTTGTGCGATCAAACCACCAATAATGCCACTAAGTACATCCCCCGTGCCGCCGCTAGCCAAGCCTGGATTGCCGGTTGTATTTATAAACCAGTTACCTTCTGGATCTGCGCAAATACTACCCGCACCTTTTAACACGCAAATTACTTTAAATTTATACGCCAGATTTTGTGCGCTTTGAGGGCGATTACCCTGAATATCTTCTACCGTGGTTTTTAGTAATCTTGCTGCTTCAGCAGGGTGCGGCGTGATGACGGTTGGAGCTTGGCGTTGTTGCAATATCAGCCTTAAATGGGGATGCAGGCTAATCAAATTTAATCCATCCGCGTCAATCAACAAGGGCACAGGCTTCGCTATACAACATTCCAACAATGTGATTGCAGCTTTTGATTGACCCAAACCAGGGCCGACAACGATGCAACTTATTTGCGTCAAGTCAGAAAATGATTCCGCTGAGCGCAACATGATTTCTGGATGCGATAAATCTACGCTGGGCGCGCTCTGAGACAAAAATACAGCGTACACGCGCCCAGCACCACACAATAAAGCGGCTCGTGAAGCCAATAAAACCGAGCCAACCGTGCCAGTGTCGCCGCCCACAATCGCCACACTGCCAAAGCTGCCTTTATGTGACTCAACCAAGCGCGGTGGCAAAGCCGGTAAAAACTGGCTTCTTACTAGCTGATTGTTACTTGCTTGCGCCTGCTTCATTTTAGATTCACTTTCATCGTGCCTTGTTAATACAATCAATTTAAATCACTAGATTGTCTAACTCATGGCTATTGCCGGATAAAAACTATGATTTTTGCAAGATTGCTATGATTGATTCTGGAACTTGTAACTCTGATTTGCAAGTAACCATTTTAATATTTATATACCTCATTTATAGCATCTCAATCACATATTCTGATCGCGCTAAAACGATCAATAAAGTGCGCTAGCGCACGGACGGTTTACATACAAATCAATAACATCATATTTTGGAAAAATATATATCCGTTAAAAAAATGAATGAATTTGAGTTGAAATTTGAGATTCCTGCAGAGCATTTGCCGCAAATTTTAGCCGCAGTTCATGCTAAAAAAGCACAATTGGAAATATTGCAGGACTGCTATTTTGATACCAAGGATGGAGCATTGGCAAAACATGGTCTAGTTTTGCGTATGCGGAAAAAAAACGGCGATTGGATACAAACAGCTAAAAGTATCACCAATGATCCGTTAGATAGACTTGAACATAACGTCAAGGTGAGCAAGTTAAAGCCCAGTTTGCCTAAAATATTATCACCCAATACAGAAACCCCCGGCATGGAGTTGGAGAGCAAAATGCCAGTGATTGATATATCACGCCATGCGGATGAAAAAATTGGCCAGTTAATTTTTAACGCTTTAAATATTAAACCGGATGGGCTTTTTCCCAGCTTGATGCCTTGGTATGAAACAGATGTTCAACGACTTAAGTTTCTTGTAAATCATAAAGGGTCGTCAATCGAGATTGCATTAGATCAAGGTATGGTAGTCAGTAGCGGACGCTCGACCGCGTTATGTGAATTAGAAATTGAATTAATAAAAGGTAACCCTGAACACGTAGTTGAACTGGCGCGGACATGGTGTGCTAATCATGGATTGTGGTTAAGCACGATCAGTAAATCCATGAAAGGCCAGCGCCTGCATGATCAATTAGTGTTCCCCCAATTGAGTCATGAAGCTGAATCATTTAAGCACCCTAAAAATGGTCAGCAAATGGTTAAAGCGGTTTTTCAATCCTGTTTAAACCAAATCTTACCTAACGCAAGTGAAATAGCTAGCGGTAGTCAGAACACAGACCATGTACACCAATTACGTGTAGGTATTAGACGCTTGCGCACTGCAATTAATGAACTGAATAAGCTGGCAGAAGGCATAGATCCAGCGTGGGAAATTCCGCTTATGGATGCGTTCAGGGCATTAGGTAAACATCGAGATGATGATCTTTTAACACGCGCCTTGCAGCCTCAATTAGCGGTTGAAGGTGGGCCTAATATTAATATGCAGCGTATTGGCGAAGACATTTTAGACCTTAAGTCAATCGTGCAATCGCCCACTTTTCAGGATAATTTGCTTTGCA
>JAZKEJ010000149.1:23686-30615 GCA_040387095.1 Pseudomonadota bacterium
GGCTTTTATAACGATGAATTAATGGCACTAAAAACCTATCGCAAACTGGCCGTTAAAGATAAGCGTGCCTAGTTTGGTGCAGGCTGGCTAAGCGCAAGACGTGAGGCTAACGCCAAAAAATCCCAGCAAGAAATTGATACTTTTATTAAAAAGACCAACAAAAATAAGTGGTTTTGGCAATAAAACTTAATTGAATTAATCAACACAATCTAGCAAAAGCTAATTCTCAATTTAACCTTAAATAGAAAGATTACTTTATGAAAAACCCTACAAATGAAAAACCCGATGACAATGATTTAACAGGCTTAAAGCCTTCCGTTTCAGATAAAAACCGTTCGCAACAAGCGGCTTCATTAGTGGCCGAAATGCCGGGCGAATCGCTTACTACCAATCAAGGTTTATTGATTAGCGATAATCAAAACTCTTTGCGTGCTGGCGTACGCGGCCCGTCACTTTTAGAAGATCATATTCTGCGCGAAAAAATCATGCATTTTGATCATGAGCGCATCCCTGAGCGTGTAGTGCATGCGCGTGGCGCCGCAGCACATGGCATTTTTGAGCTTTATGAAAATATGAGTAAAGTAACAAAAGCTGGATTTTTGAACGACACAAGCGTTAAGACACCTGTTTTTGTACGCTTTTCCACCGTGGCGGGTTCACGCGGCTCTGCTGATACAGCGCGTGATGTGCGCGGTTTTGCGGTACGTTTTTACACCGAAGAAGGTAATTTTGATTTAGTAGGCAACAATATTCCTGTATTTTTTGTGCAAGATGCCATTAAGTTTCCTGATTTAATTCACTCTGTAAAACCAGAGCCGCATAATGAAATCCCTCAAGCATCTTCTGCGCACGACACGTTTTGGGATTTTATCTCCATGGTGCCAGAAACGACCCATACCATTATGTGGGTAATGTCGGATCGCGGTATTCCACGTAGTTTTGCCGACATGGAAGGCTTTGGCGTACACACATTCCGATTCATTGACGCGGTAGGTAAATCCAGCTTTGTTAAATTCCATTGGAAACCTGTGGCAGGTGTACATTCTTTAGTATGGGATGAAGCGGTAAAAATAGCCGGTAAGGATGCAGACTTCCATCGCCGTAATTTGTTTGAAGCGATTGAAAGTGGATTGTATCCGGAGTGGGAATTAGGCGTGCAAATTGTGCCTGAGGAAGACGAATTTAAGTTTGACTTTGACTTATTGGATGCTACCAAACTGATTCCAGAGTCATTGGTTCCTGTACAAATTATTGGGAAAATGACCCTTAACCGCAATCCAGACAATTACTTTGCTGAAACTGAACAAGTGGCTTTTCACCCTGGACATTTAGTACCAGGGATTGATTTCAGTAACGATCCTTTACTGCAAGGCCGTTTGTTTTCTTATACCGATACACAGTTATCGCGTTTAGGCAGCGCGAATTTTCACGAGATTCCTATTAATCGGCCTATTGCCGAAGTACATAATAATCAACGAGATGGTCATATGCGCCAAACTATTGTAAAAGGGCGTGTGAGCTATGAGCCTAATACTTTAGGTGGCGGTTGCCCAATGCAGAGACCTTGGGAGCAGGGTGGATTTGTGAGCCATCCCGAAGTGGTGGAAGGTAACAAAATTCGTGCACGCAGCGCTAGTTTTGCTGATCACTTTTCACAGCCTGCATTATTTTGGCGTAGCCAAGCAGATTGGGAAAAAGACCATATTGTGGCGGCATTTTGCTTTGAACTGGCTAAAGTAGAAATACCGGCGATACGCGAGCGTATGGTTGCGACATTGACTCAAGTAGATGAAGAATTAGCACAGCGTGTGGCAGATGGTTTGGGCATGGAAGTGCCAGCGCCACCTATTGGCTGTGATGATGTGCCATATACAGATGAGCCAGAAATGGATGCGGCTTTAAGCATGGCAGATGTACCTGATACAGGGATTGCTGGGAAAAAAATTGCGATATTGGTGAGCAATAATGTGGATGGTGCAGTGGTTAATGCCGTGCGCAAAGCATTAGAAGAGCAAGGTGCGGTGGTTAAATTATTAGCCTCAAAACTGGGTGATATTACCAGTAACGAAGGTGATATCATGCATGTAGACCATAGCTTGCCAACCATGTCGTCTGTATTGTTTGACGCTGTTTTCATCCCTGGTGATGAAGTGAACGCCAACATATTATGTAATGATGCCAACGCCGTGCTATTCGTTAAAGAAGCGTATAAGCATGGCAAAACCATAGGTGTTAGCGATGGCGGCGTGATGTTATTAGATAAAGCCGCCCAGTCGGCGGGCGCCCAAAACGATGAGTTTAAGGGTGATGGCGTTATAGTTGAGCTGGGTGAAATGGTCGATAAAGCGTTTATTGAACGGTTTATTGCGGCAATTGCTCAGCATCGATTCCCACAGCGTAAAGATTCAGATGCAATAATCGCCTAGCTGGCTGTTTTAAGGTTGGAGGCACTTTTACTAGATAGGGTTATCTTAATAAGACATGCTAAAGAAAATTTAGCGCTTATTAAACAATTGTCAGAAGTTAAAGCGTTGATTACGCGGTCAATGTAATTACGTATTTTTTAAACTTTTTCCCAATTGTGACCTTACTTTTAATTGTGCTTTCAATTACAAACTTGTGCTTGATAACAGCATGGTAAATAGCCTGATTGTATAGCGCACTGGCGGCACATTAGTTAATCCACAATCAACCCAAAACCTTCAGGTTAACTAGGTCTTGTGTGCGACAGCGCACAGAGATATCAGCATAGACAGAGTAGCTTAATAGTAAGATGAAGCATCAGTAATTTAAGCAGCCACAACCATGTTTAAACAGCTAAATCATGTGTTAGTCGAAAATTTATCGCTTCAATAAACCGTTAATGAGAGCTAATATCAACAATATTCTACCTAAGCTTTCTAGCAAATTTTCAAATTTGCTTTCCTATTTTCGCAAGTCATCTCATCATGAAAACGAGCAGGAGTTGCTACGAGCCGAACTGCTTAGTATAGAGCAGCTTAAGCGCCATGCTATTACGCTTGCTTCCACACACAAAGTTAACTTAGATCTTGGCCCGGATAATTTATTGGCAAGGTTGTCTGACAACGCCAGCGTTATTTTAAATGTCTATCAGGCCATTTCTACCGCTAGCACCAATCCTGAAAAAGCTGACCGGAATTTGGCGCCAGCTGAAAGCTGGTTGCTGGATAATTTTTACCTGATTCAACAGCAAATCACCTTGGCTCAGCGTCATTTGCCACGTGGTTACAGCAAGCAATTACCGCGACTAATCGGTGGCGTATCTGACGGTTTCCCGCGTATTTATGATTTGGCATTGGCTTTGATTTCACATATGGATGGTCGTGTTGATAGTGAAAATGCGACGCAGTTTATTGAAGCTTATCAAACAGTTGAGCCATTAATGCTGGGTGAATTATGGGCTTTTCCTATTATGTTGCAGCTTGCATTAATAGAAAATCTGCGCCGCGTTTCAATGAGAATTGCCAACCGGCGTCAAGAACAGGAAAGTGCGATTACTTGGGCAAATCGCATGTTGCTTGCGGCAGAAAACGAGCCAAAACAACTGATTCAGTTACTGGCCAAATTTGCTGATGCCGATATTCCTTTAACAGCCTCTTTTGTAGAAGAGTTCTACGCTAAACTGCAAGACCAAGGCTCGGCCATGGCGTTTGTGCAGGCTTGGATAGAACAGCAATTACTATTGCAGCATGTGACCGCTACGCAATTACTGGAATCCGCCAGTCGTAAAGCTGCTGCTAATCAAATTTCAATTGCCAACAGCGTTTCTAGCTTGCGTTTTATTGGCTCGATGGATTGGCATAACTTTGTTGAGCAGCTAAGTGTAGTAGAAAAACTGTTAAGCCAAGATCCCAGCAATCAATATGCTCAACAAGATTTTGCCACCCGCGATCGCTATCGTCATGCAATTGAAGATGTGGCGCGCTTAATGCCTCAGAACAAAGCTGCACAACATAACAATCAGCGTTCTCAATATGAGATTAGTGCAGCACGTATGTGCATTGATTTAGCCAGTACTGCCTATAATTTAATGGGTAGCAGCCATCGTAGTACGCATGTTGGATACTATTTAATTGACGATGGCTTGAAGCTACTTAAACAAAAATTAAATTGCCAAAGTTCATTAGCAGCCACTTTTAAACAGGCTTGCAGCCCCTATAAATTAGTGTTTTATGTAGGGTCTATTTTAATAATTACCGTATTGCTTAGCGCGGTAATTGCGACTGCTTTATACACAAATAGCTTTAATGATTGGCTAATCTGGCTCATTGTAGGGATTGCCTTTATAGGCAGTTCATCGCTGGCTGTTTCTCTGGTCAATTTATTGGTTACTCAAACAATTATCCCGCACGCCTTACCCAGGCTAGATTTTTCTAAAGGGGTGCCTGAACAACACCGCACCATAGTCGTTATACCAACCTTAATCAGTAGCCTTGCGGAAATTGACAGTTTGTTAGAAGCCTTAGAAATACGCTATTTGGGTAACAGAGATGCCAACTTATGGTTTGCTTTACTGACGGATTTTAGAGATGCGCCAGCAAAAGTGATGGCTGAAGATGCTGCGCTTATCGCCCATGCACGTTCAAGTATAGAGGCATTAAACTCAAGATATTCTGCTGAAAGGCCTTGCATATTTTATCTATTCCATCGTCAACGCGAGTGGAATGTAGTAGACAAGATATGGATGGGGTATGAGCGCAAACGCGGTAAATTAGAGCAGTTCAATACCTTATTACGCAACGGTGATATGAGCGCTAATAACGAATCAGCGTTTACCGAAATTGTTGGTGATATCGGCATTTTAAGTACGATTAAGTACGTCATTACCTTGGATACTGATACGCAATTGCCGCGCGATTCAGCACGTAAACTAATTGGCAATATGGCGCATCTGCTTAATCGTCCTGTGTTTGATGAGGCTGCAGGTCGCATCAAGAATGGCTATGCAATTTTGCAACCACGCGCGACTACCGGCTTGATGAGTGCCAATCAAACCTGGTTTACCAAATTGTATGCAGGTGAATCAGGCATGGATCCTTATACGCGCGAAGTATCGGATGTGTACCAGGATATTTTTGCTGAAGGCTCATTTGTCGGTAAAGGCATATACGATGTGGATGCTTTCAGGCAAGCGGTGGATGGGCGTTTTCCCAATAATCTGATTTTAAGCCACGATTTGTTAGAGAGTGGTTATGCTAGAAGTGCCTTGGTAAGTGATGTGGATTTAATTGAAGAATATCCAGCCACATATGCGATGGATATTAGCCGTCGTCATCGCTGGGTACGTGGTGACTGGCAATTGTCAGGCTGGCTGCTACCACGTGTACCCGGAGCAGGTGGTTTGAATGCCAATAGAAAACCTAATCCGCTTAGCGCTTTATCGATTTGGAAGATTGTCGATAATTTAAGGCGCAGCCTGACTGCATTATCTTTGTTTATATTGTTGGTGAGCAGCTGGCTGATAGGCTCTTCTATTATGACAGTGCTGACAATTCAAGCGATTGTGCTCACGATTTTATTTTTGCCGGCAATATTAAGTAACTTAATCGCGCTTCTCAATATACCTAAAGAACGTTCTTTATTTGCTCACTTAAGATTGTCCGGCCAGGCTGCAATGCAGTCTTTTTTGCTGGCATTATTATCGTTGGTATTTTTGCCGTATGAAGCGGCAATAAACTCAGATGCAATCCTTCGTTCTGCAGGCCGCATGTTATTGACTAAACGTAATTTGTTGCTCTGGCATTCGCCTGTTTATATAAAACGTAATGCTTGCGCAAGCACGCCAGATTTTTATAAAGAGATGTGGATAGCACCAGCAGTTTCATTAGTACTTGTAGGCTTATTTGCTGGACTGCAAACGTTTTACGAAAGTTTGCCCGGTGCTTGGTTAACGGTTTGGATATTGTCCGCGCCAATATTATTACTTTGGTTTGTTTCACCATTAATTGCCTGGTGGATTAGCAAACCAATTACTTCGAAAGAAGCGGAGTTAACCCTAGAACAAAGTGGATTTTTGCATAGCAGCGCAAGACGGACATGGCGTTATTTCGACCAGTTTGTAACGGCTGAAGAAAATTGGTTGCCGCCTGATAACGTACAGTTCTATCCTGCGCCTGTGATTGCATCTCGCACATCACCGACCAATATTGGCATGGGTTTGTTGGCTAATTTAGCGGCTTATGATTTTGGATATATCACGGCAACGCATTTGTTGAGGTTAACTGAAAATACGCTCACTACCATGGAAAAGTTAACGCGTTACCATGGGCATTTTTACAATTGGTACGACACGCGCACTCTGCAGGTGTTAAATCCGCAGTATGTTTCATCAGTTGATAGCGGTAATTTGGCAGGCTGTTTATTGACTTTGCAAGCGGGATTATTAGAGCTTAAAAATCAACCGTTAAATGTTGCCCAATCTTTACGAGGATTAAACGATACGCTGGTTATATTGGCCGAGCATGTACCCTTACTGCCAGCAAAAGCCATCGAAAGTAAAATTAAGTTATTACAGGAAATGTTGCAGCAAGCCATATTGAATGCATCAACAGAATCAAATTTCTCACAGCGCACGCAACCAGCCCATTTGATATTTATACCCATACAGCAAGTCGCTGGCGAGCTGTTAGCGGCATTGCCATTAGAAATGGATCGCCAGGATGAATTAATATATTGGGCAAATGCATTTAATACACAAGCAAATGATTGTTTAGAAGAAACAAAAAATGATCTGCAAACATCTTATGCGGATAAAAAACGCTGCCAAATAATAGATGACTTAGTAGCGCGTGCCAACATATTAGGTGAAATGGATTTTACCTTTTTGTACGATTACTCTACCGATTTACTCAGCATTGGATTTGACGTCGGTGAGCGTCGTCGCGATCCTTCTTGTTATGATCTGCTGG
>JAZKEJ010000150.1:0-3260 GCA_040387095.1 Pseudomonadota bacterium
CTAAGTGATAGCGCACAAAAAACGCATCATTTGGCGTAAGTACGCCTTCGTTAAATATTTCAAAAGGTGTTTCTAAATGCGGTGGTCGGGTAGTAATGCGCATCAGTTTGCGCTTTTGCGGATAAGCAATTAACTCACGCTCACCATTACCGAACGGCATGGTCTCAGAGACAGCTCCCCAGCTTTTGCTCGACAGTGCCACCATGCCGATTAAACCAGCGCCTGCACTCATTAAAAACTGACGACGGCGCCTGATGATCTCTTCTTTATCGGGGTGCATTTTTAATTCCCTTTTTTCAATAAAAATAATATGTAAATGAAGTTTAGTTTCGATGTGTTAAACGCACGTAAATTAATGACAATGCCACGAAAAAAATCGTATGCGCCACTGCAAAATACAGCATGCCTGCGAGCGATAAATGCTGGTCTCCAGCAAAGCCTTCACCGATCCATGGCAGTATAATAACAGCGTTCACTAGCCACACCAGTAAGGCATAGAGCAAGCCTTTTTTGATTGCGCTTCCAGTCAAAAGAGGCTCCAGCATCACGGCATAAATCACTGCCATGAACAGACCGATTAAGATATGAAACCCCAGTTTAAAAACGGCCGTGTCCGCCGCGGGCAAACCTGCGCTTAGCCAGATATTGGTTAACTCACTGGCGCGTAACGTATCCCCTATCAATAGCTTTAGCAATTTAAGTAAACCGCCACGCGCAGTTTGTAACGGAATAAAATCGGCTAGCTGCAATAAAGCTGTATTGATGACAATGGCAATCAGCCCTGCCAACAAAGCGTATCGAATATTGGGCGGCAGCGCATTCAACTTGTTATTTTCTTGCATCATTGCTGCACCTGTTGAATGGCATCAGGTTTTCCATCCACAACAGATAGCACCACCAAATAGCGGCGTGGACTGTCGGTATTGCCTTGTGTTATTTTGCGCAAGGGGCCAATCGCCGTCACAATAGCCGCGCCAGCAGGGTTACTCATAAATTTTGCTAAAGGCTCTAACGCGCCTGTTCCATCTGCATGCTTGGCCAAGGCCAGCAAATATGGCTTTTTAGGCGCGAGTCCAGTGATTGCGGCTTGCAGTAAATCGACCAATCCTTGGCTGTTAAGGCTAACAGTGCTTAATACTTGACTGTCTTTTGGCGACCCTAGCGTTAAATGAAGCGCATCGTTGGCACCATCAATGGTGGCTAGATTGGCTGTTCCACTACCCTCAGGTACTGCTTGGGGGATATACACCATCCCTTGTGGCGACTGCCCAGAATTGATAGTGGACACGACTTTATTGCTTAAGGTATCAATCACCGCGACTGCATTGGCATTTTCCAGTCCGATATAAATCCGCTTACCATCGCCAGATGGCCATAATCCATGGGGCAGTGCACCCGTCGCAATAGTAGTCACCTGTTGCGGTTGGTCGTTTGTAGTGAACACTTTGACCGCATTGAGTCCACCCACTGTGACATAGGCAAATTGACCTTGGCTATTACGCACAATATTGACGTGATTGGTCAGTGGCCCAGTATCCAGCAACGCCACTGTGTTAAAAGGTGGCGCAGCATTGATGACCTGTGTCTTGCCTATATCTTTCAATGTCAGCCAAACCTGCTTGCCGTCTGGTGTGGCGGCAATGTCTGGACAAAAAGGTGAAGCTTGTTTGATGCGACCGACGATTTGATGTGAGTTGGTATCAATGACGACGGTCTCAGGCGAGAAACTGGAGCATACATAGGCATAGGGTTTATCTGGCGAAAAAATCGTCATTCCTGGTCCATTGGGCACGTTGATACGGCGGCTTGGCGCGTAAGTGTGACCCTCCAGAACCTGAATATAATCTTCACCCCGTACAGTCACCCATACTTCATTGCCATCTGGGGTAAACATCGCCTCATGCGGTGAGCGGCCAACATAAGTGGTATGTTTCACTAAGTTGGTTTGCGTATCAATAAAAGATACTGAGTTTGAACCAATCGACACCACTGCCAAGGTATGGTCTTTAGACGAAAACCCCATGCCATGCACCAATAACTGGCCCTTATAAAGCGGGCTCAAATTACCCGGTATTGGGTCACCTAGTCGAATGACACCAAGCATTTTCTCGGTAAATGGGTCCACCACAGACACGGTATTAGAGGTCTGGTCACTCAAATAAACGCGATCTTGACTGCTGATAGCGATATCTGGCGCATTGGCCGCCAAAGGCGCTTGACCTGCGTAGATGCTCGTCGCAACTACTTGGAGCAGAATGAGTACCGAGCTTCGAAAAACGTTGGCTTTATTCATGGCGGTGACCTTTCATATTATCAGCAGTTATCTGTTGAAGATGCATTTGCATCACCTCGATTTCCGACCCTTGCGTCACAATGATTTCCTGTGCTAAGCGCTTTAAGGCTGGGCTCTTACCATACAAAAGTTCAAGCTTAGCCATATCAACCGCACCTTGGTGATGCGGAATCATCATGGCGGCGAAGTCGTGATCGGCATCACCACTCATTGGCGCATTGGCCATGCCTTTATTCATTTCAGTCATCGAGTCATCCATCATTTGATGGAATGGCTTATTACTATTGATACTTGACTCATTTAATGCAGTTTTTGGTTTGGCTTTCTCCAGACTAAAACTATCACAATCAGATTCCATCGTCCCCATATTATTGCATTCGTCTTGAATGAGCTGTGCTGTGTCGTGCGCAAGCGCCTGGCTGGCAACTATTCCACAAATCGCAATAATTGTTAGTTGAAGTTTAAACATATTGATCTCCTTGAAAAAAATACAAAAAAGTTAGTAACATTGAATAATAATGCAGTTAAAACAATGGGATGCGATTAATCATAGCGCCGCCTAAAATCAACCAAGTAAACAAAATGCCACCGAGCAACATAGGTTTAAACCCTGCCTGTTTGATTGCTGAAAAATGCGTACCCAACCCTAAACCGGCCATGGCCATCGCAAGTAACAAAGTATCAATATTCACGGCAGTTGAGACAACAATAGCAGGCACGATGGCAAGTGAATTAAGCCCCGCCACGGCAACAAAAATAACAGCAAACCATGGAATCGTAATTGATGCATTATCGGTGTTATCGGTCATGTGGTTTTGCGCTAATTTTGTGCGTGCCACATAGATGGATAACAGTACCAAGAACGGCGCTAACATCATTACTCGCACCATTTTTGCAATCACAGCGGTGTCGGTGGCAATATCCCCCAATGGTTTTGCCGCTGCGACGACTTGTGCGACTTCATGCA
>JAZKEJ010000151.1:0-15175 GCA_040387095.1 Pseudomonadota bacterium
CAAAAGCACAACCAGAATACAACTCAGACAGTATTAAGATTTTAGAAGGCTTAGATGCGGTGCGTAAGCGCCCAGGCATGTATATTGGCGATACGTCCGATGGGTCCGGTTTGCATCATATGGTGTTCGAGGTGCTGGATAATGCGATTGATGAGGCGTTAGCAGGGCATTGTGACGATATTAAAGTGATTATCCATCCAGATAATTCAATCAGCGTATCGGACAATGGACGGGGTATTCCGACCGATGTAAAAGATGATGATAAGCATGATCCAAAGCGGTCAGCAGCAGAAATCGTCATGACGGAATTGCATGCGGGCGGTAAGTTTGATCAAAACTCTTACAAGGTATCGGGCGGTTTGCATGGTGTAGGCGTTTCGGTAGTCAATGCACTTTCTGATTGGCTGCGTTTGAAAATTTATCGCAAAGGGCAAGTGCACCAGATGGAGTTTCAGCGCGGTGTGCCGATGGCACCACTCGCGTTAACCGGTAAAACAGATAAAAAAGGCACCGAAGTACACTTTTTAGCCTCTATTGAAACCTTTGTATTGGTGGAATATCACTTTGAAATTCTCGCAAAGCGTATCCGTGAACTGTCGTTTTTAAATTATGGCGTCAAAATTGAATTAATTGATCAGCGCACCGGTAAGTCTGAGAATTTCGCCCATGCGGGTGGTATTAAAGGGTTTGTGGAATACATTAATCGCAGTAAAACGGTGATGCATCCGAAAACATTTTATGCCAGCGGTGAAAAAGATGGCATGACTATCGAAGTGGCGATGCAGTGGAACGACAGTTATTCAGAAACCGTACAATGTTTTACCAATAATATTCCACAGCGCGATGGCGGTACCCATTTAACAGGGTTGCGTACAGCGATGACACGTACGTTGAATCAATATATCGAACAGTCGGAAATAGCAAAAAAAGCAAAAGTAGAAACCACGGGCGATGATATGCGTGAAGGTATTACTTGTGTGTTATCAGTAAAAGTACCCGATCCTAAATTTTCATCACAAACCAAAGATAAACTGGTTTCTAGCGAAGTACAGCCAGTGGTTTCTGAAGTGGTATCCGCCAAGTTAATGGAATTTTTAGCAGAAAATCCGGTGGATGCGAAAATCATCTGCGGCAAGATTGTTGACGCTGCGCGTGCGCGCGAAGCAGCGCGTAAAGCGCGTGAAATCACGCGTCGTAAGGGTGTGATGGACACCATGGGCTTACCTGGTAAATTGGCAGATTGCCAAGAGCGCGATCCAGCAAAATGCGAATTGTATCTAGTGGAGGGTGATTCTGCCGGTGGCTCAGCCAAACAAGGCCGTGACCGTAAAAACCAAGCCATATTGCCGCTTAAAGGTAAAATTTTAAATGTGGAAAAAGCACGTTTTGATAAATTATTAGGTTCGCAAGAAATTGCTACCCTGATTACTGCGCTTGGTACCAGCATTGGTAAAGCGGATTTTAATGTTGAAAAACTACGTTATCATCGCATCATCATCATGACCGACGCCGACGTGGATGGCGCACACATTCGTACATTACTACTCACATTTTTCTATCGTCAAATGACAGAATTAGTAGAACGCGGCCATATCTACATTGCGCAGCCACCTTTGTATAAAGTGAAACAAGGCAAAGATGAGCGCTATCTAAAAGACCAGCAAGAGCTGGATATTTATTTGCTGAATTCCGCATTAAAAGGCGCAGAACTAGACACTAAAACTAATGCAGGAACTTTAACAGGAGAACCACTGGCAGAAATTGCCAAACAAATGGTATTAACCGAAGCCGTTATTCGCCGTATCGCCGCGCTATATGACGAAAGCGTACTGCGCGCTATTCAAGATGTGGGCGATATTAATTTAAGTGATGTCGCCAACGCCAATAAAGTGGCTGAACAATTACGCCCCATTTTAGGCGCGATTGGATCAGAAGTTATTGTGGCATTTGATGCAGAATCGAATACCTATCGCTTAGAAGTAAACAAATATGTACACGGCAATTTGCAATGTTGTGTAATTGATGCAGAGTTTTTAAGCAGTGGCGATTACAGGCAAATCAATAAAGTATCCAGCTTGTTGCAAGGCTTGGTTGGGGCTGGCGCAACCATAAAACGCAATGATAAAGAACAAACGATTAGCACTTTTAAACAAGCTTTAGATTGGTTGTTAGGTGAAGCCAGAAATACACTTAATATTCAACGTTATAAAGGTTTGGGTGAGATGAATCCAGAACAACTTTGGGAAACCACCATGGATCCAGCTGTGCGCCGTTTGTTAAAAGTGCAGATTGACGATGCAATAGCAGCGGATGAAATTTTTACCACTTTGATGGGTGATAATGTGGAACCTCGGCGTGCATTTATTGAAAGTAATGCGCTGCGTGCGGGTAATTTAGATATATAGCTATGTATCTATTAACGGTTTTTATTAACGCAGATTAAGTAACGGGATTTTGAAATATAACTTAAAACAAAAAAAGGCCTATTAAGGCCTTTTTTTTTATTTAATTTTTACTACACAGACGTATAAAAGTGCACTAATAACAACCAACACGCCAAATAAATAATAAATACCCACTGCGCCAACAAAGTCCAAAATATTCTCCGATTTAAATTGTGATTGATTAAAAAGTGTTGCGCTAAATAGTCAGCGCTAATTTTCGGACGCTATTTTAGCGTAATTTAAAAAAATCTCAATTAGTTCGGCGAAAAAATTTCAGAGAATATGGATTTTTTAAAATTCAATCATTTCAAATTCGGCTTTACTTACACCGCATTCTGGGCAAGTCCAATCGGCAGGTACATCTTCCCAGCGTGTACCAGGTGCAATACCGTCATCTGGCCAGCCTTTTTCTTCTTCGTAAATAAAACCACACACAACACACATCCAGCTTTTCATGACTACATCCGTTAACGATTAATCAGTTATTTTAAGGGATTTATTATTTTTTGGCGTGACATTACTTAAATGCTTACATAAAAAGCAGTCCCCCTCAAACTCGTCATCAATTTAAATTGAGCGAGATTTCTGTGCGCTTTTACCTATTTCTTGATAGTATCTATAGATAAATACTGGCCCCATGAGCAAATAAAAAAGCCCGCATAAGCGGGCTTAAAAGAGAGAGTTAAGTTTTTTATGTGACTGTAACTTCCAAAAATACAGTTATTTACATCCTGAGCCCAATTCCCTCATGTAATTACTTTGTTTTAAGGTCGAAGCGATCAAGGTTCATCACTTTATTCCATGCATTGATAAAATCACGCACAAATACTTGCTGCGCGTCGCTGCATGCATACACCTCAGCGATAGCGCGGAGCTGTGAGTTTGAGCCAAAGACAAGATCGACAACAGTTCCTGTCCACTTGACTGAACCCGTTGCCCGGTCAATTCCCTTCAACACGCCTTCAGAAGTGGGTTTTTGAGATTTTTCGTTCATATCAATCAGACCGGTTGTTTCTTGATTTGCCTCTTCCGACATGCCTTGAGATGCACCAGACTTTTGCCACTTAGTGTTCATGTCAAGTAGGTTTACAAAGAAGTCATTGGTTAATACCTCAGGCCGGTTGGTAAAAACACCGAGTTGAGACTGCCCAAAGTTGGCATTTAGTACGCGCATGCCACCAATTAAAACAGTCATTTCTGGCGCGGTTAACGTCATGAGGTTTGCCCTGTCTAGCATCAACTCAGCCATCGACCCCTCTTTTCCTTCACGGCAGTAGTTTCGGAAGGCGTCAGAGGTTGGCTCCAATACGGCAAATGAATCCACATCGGTCTGCTCCTGCGTTGCATCAGTACGACCTGGTGAGAAAGGAACTTTCACGTCGTGCCCAGCAGCTTTCGCAGCAGCTTCAACAGCTACACAACCACCCAAGACAATCAGGTCTGCCAGCGAAATCTTTTTTCCGTCCGACTGTGCGTTATTAAATTCATTTTGGATTGCTTCCAGTGTGTCCAGAACTTTGGTTAGTTCAGCTAGCTGGTTAACTTCCCAAAATTTTTGCGGCGCCAGGCGAATGCGTGCACCGTTTGCTCCACCACGCTTGTCAGAACCGCGGAATGTAGCTGCTGATGCCCATGCCGTATTAACCAATTGCGAGATAGACAAGCCAGATCCAAGAACCTTGTCTTTTAAGACGACAAAATCTTGTTGATCAATCAAGGCATGATCCACTTCGGGAACTGGGTCCTGAAATAGTTGCGGCTCAGCAGGCACGAGTGGGCCAAGATAACGCGACAAAGGCCCCATATCGCGGTGCGTCAACTTGTACCAAGCTTTGGCAAACGCGTCTGCCAGTTCCTGCGGATTCTGGTGAAAGCGCTTGGAAATCTTTTCATAGGTTGGATCCATTCTCAACGCGAGATCGGCTGTGGACATCATCGGCGCATGTCGTTTCGATGAATCATGAGCGTCTGGTACAGCATCCGCCGAGGCACCTCCTTTAGGCTTCCATTGATGAGCGCCAGCTGGGCTTTTCGTCAGCTCCCATTCATGGCCAAACAGGGTGTCGAAGTAGCTGTTATCCCACTGAATTGGGGTAGGAGTCCATGCGCCTTCCAAGCCGCTGGTGATAGTATGAGCACCATTGCCGTTACCCAAGCTATTTGTCCAGCCAAAACCTTGCTCTTCAAGGCTTGCACCTTCAGGCTCAGGGCCGCAGTACTGCTCTGGATCGGCGGCACCGTGACATTTGCCAAAAGTGTGTCCACCAGCAACCAGCGCTACCGTTTCTTCGTCATCCATTGCCATGCGCTTGAAAGTCTCACGAATATCACGTGCTGAAGCAAGCGGATCTGGGTTGCCATTCGGCCCTTGCGGGTTGACATAAATCAAGCCCATCTGCACAGCGCCGAGCGGGTTCTCTAGCTGGCGGTCGCCAGTGTAGCGCTTGTCGCCTAGCCACTCAGCCTCAGGTCCCCAGTAAATCTCTTCTGGCTCCCACACGTCTTGACGACCACCTGCAAAACCAAAAGTCTTGAATCCCATCGAATCTAAGGCGACGGTACCAGTAAGCACGATTAAATCAGCCCAAGAAATTTTCCTGCCGTATTTCTGTTTAATTGGCCAAAGTAAACGGCGCGCTTTGTCGAGGTTTCCATTATCTGGCCAACTATTTAGCGGGGCAAAACGTTGTGTACCTGCGCCTGCGCCACCACGCCCATCGGCAATGCGATAAGTGCCTGCTGCGTGCCACGCCATGCGGATAAAGAAGGGACCGTAATGACCAAAGTCGGCCGGCCACCAATCTTGCGAGTCCGTCATTAACGCATGCAGGTCTTTCACTACAGCATGCAAGTCTAAACTTTTAAATTCTTCTGCATAATTAAAATCTTCGCCCATTGGGTCTAGCAGAGGAGAATTTTGATTAAGAAGTTTTACATTCAGCTGGTTGGGCCACCAGTTTGCATTCATGGAAGCTCCAGCAATTGCATTTTTTGGAGCGTCACCCGAAAATGGGCATTTCGATTCAGCAGTCATAGTTTTCTCCTTGAATGATGTATATCTAATTTATTTTGCATAAAAAATCAAAATAGGCGTTAATTTACTGCTACGTACTATGTTTATAACTATTTAAGACTAGCCAGTATTTAAAACTAGATTAGTTTTATTGCTGTGCGAGCCTTATAAATAAATTATTATATTGAGCACAAGATGATTTGCATAATTATATGTTTTTATAAAGTTGATTAATATTATTTATCAATGTATGATGAATAACATTATTTTTCGTAATCAATGATGAGCCTGACAGAATTAAAATTTATTGTAGCAGTGGCGCAGGAACGCAACTTTAGACGTGCCGCTGAGAAGTGTTTTGTTACTCAGCCCGCATTAAGTTTGGGCATTAAAAAACTGGAACTAGAACTGAATGTCACGATATTTGAGCGTAATCGTCTAGATGTAACGTTAACAGAAATTGGTGCAACAATTATTGAGCAAGCATCGAAGGTATTAGAAGACGTTGCACGTATCAAGCAGTTGGCAGAACTAGGTAAAAATCAGTTAAAAGGCACATTGAAGCTTGGCATGATTCATTCGGTAGGGCCATATTTACTACCGGAAATTATCCCTATATTGCGTAAAACTGCGCCTGATATGCCGTTAGAAGTAGAGGAAAATTTAACTGCGAATCTGGAAGCACAGTTGCGTAATGGCATTATTGATGTGGCGATTATTGCGCTGCCATTTGATGTACCAAGTTTGCAATATAAGGCTTTGTATGACGAAGAATTCGATGTGGTCGTGCCAATCAACCATCATTGGGCAACACGTAAACAGATTAATGCACAAGAGCTATCTGATGAGAAAGTGTTGTTATTAAACAGTGGTCATTGTTTTAGTAACCAAGTGACACAAGCTTGCCCAGAGCTATCACGCAAAGGTGAGATTTTACAGGGCAACTCATTAGAAACTATTCGTAATATGGTTGCTTCAAATCTCGGGATCACAGTTTTGCCTTGCTCTGCAACGGCTGAACGTTATAATAATCCACTGATTAAAGTGATTCCATTTGCCAGCCCTGCGCCAACTAGACGCATAGCGATTGCTTGGAGAAAAAGCTTTGTGCGAGTAGAAACTATTGAAAAAATCGTAGATGCAATTAGGGCGATTCGTTCTGATTATATGAAGATGCTTGCTTAAAGTAAGAATACAAAGATAGCGGACATGAAAAAAGGCACTTTAAAGTGCCTTTTTTTATAAGCATTTAAGCTTATTTGTGCAATTACTTATTCATTACGTACATTGTCACTTCAAAGCCAAAACGCATTTCTGTAGCTGCTGGTGTTGTCCACATGTTAAATCTCCTAATGAATATGGTTTAAATAAATAACACAATCTATGAATCGAATAGTACAGATTGGTTAAACTTTGAGCGTGAGTATTGTGATTAAAACTGGCTAATGATATTCATTAGAAAATGCATGCTGACGGAAAGTTAATTGAATCAACGTTTAATAAGTTAACAATACGCGATAACCCGCAACGGTTAAGTTTTGCACATTGATAGCAAGCTTAATGCGTTCTTCTGCATTTGCAGCAATGCCAGCGCTAACATTATTAGTCGTTTCTAGATAGTCTTCAGGTTTGAGCAATTTGCGCAATACTGGCATGTCCTGATTATCGGTTAAGGTGAGCTCGATGTTTGGATAGGCTTGTATATGATTCGCATTGTTAATGAGCAAGCTGGAAAAATGAATAACATTTTGATATTGCTCACTTTCTTGCATATCAGAATCGTCAATTGTGAGTAATTTAAGATGTTTTGGCAGGTTAATTTTGCAACGCAGATGTTCACAAGCTTGTATTAAATAAGGCTTGAATTGCGGATAGTTGGCAGCAATTTGAGACCGTAAAAAATAGATACTTTGAAGCAAGGCTAAAATCAATAATAGGCAGATAATCGGTAATAGCCAAAAACTGCGTTTTGGCCTCGTCAATTGAAAACTGGGGTCTGCAGTTAAATCTTCTATTAAAATTGGCGCGCGAACGCTATCAATCACTTGTTCCGATATGATTGATGGAGGTTGATTGCCAGCATAAGACGTGTGTTCGGTTTGAATGAAAGTAGATTCGGATGCCAAATCAGATAAATCTGGAACCGCTTCTAAAACAATATTTAATTTTTCATTAATTGGCTTTTCGCCATCCACAGTTTCAGATGGAACATCTAAAAAGGCAGTATCGTTTTCATTTGAGTTGGTTGGTGAGCTTGAAAAAACTTCAGTGTTATTTTGCTCTGCAACACTGTAATCTTCAACACTATTAATGTTGTTAGAAACTTCGGTTAACCTGTTTTTAGCATTAAAAATATGCTTGCAATTGCCGCACTGCACTTTGCCACGATAGGCTTTTAAATGCTCTTTGGTGATGAGAAACTGTGTTTCGCAAGCAGGACAGGCGGTGATGTAATTCATTTTTTGCTACCAGTTAACAACACCCAAGCATCGCGTTGATGAGGTGCATCCATTGTAAACCATTGACTATAAAGTTCAATCAAAGCCTCAGTCTGGCTTTCTAATATGCCAGATAACGCTAATTTACCACCCGTTTTACAGTATTTGGCAAGAGCAGGGGCCAATACCATTAGCGCGCTTGATAAAATATTTGCTACAACAACATCAAAAGTTTCATGGCTAAAGATATCCGCATCAAAAAACTCTGCATGCACCTGATTTTGTTGCGCATTATAGCTGCTTGCCACAATCGCCTGTGAATCAATATCAACACCAACAACATGCTCAGCACCCAATTTTTTAGCAGCGATCGCTAAAATTCCTGAGCCGCAGCCATAGTCTAAAATGCTTCTCACCGGCATGGTTTTTGTCAGCCATTCTAAACACAAATGTGTAGTAGGGTGGCTACCTGTGCCAAACGCTAAACCGGGGTCTAAAATAATGTTGATTGTTTCTCGGTTGGCCGTTTCTTGCCAGCTTGATTGGTGCCAGGTCGGTACAATCCAAAGATTGTCAGTGATTTTAATTGGGTCAAATTGCGCTTGCGTAGTGCGCACCCAGTCTTGCTCGGCGATTAATTCAGTATGGTATTGAAAATGGCTGATTGCTGTTGCCGAACTCAAATGTTGAATGACTGCTGTTGCATCAGCTGAATCATCAAACATGGCGGTGATAATATTTTTCTGCCAAATACCTGGCGGCGGATCGCCAGGTTCACCAAATATCGCTTCTTCAGCTTGAGTTTCCGCATTGGCATCTTCAATGCTGCAAGATAGTGCGCCTAGATCCATTAATGCATCACTAATAGTGTCTGCATTTTGTTCATTTGCTTGAATTTTAAGTAATAGCCATGCCATCATTTATTTTTACAGATTAAAACGGCAATACTATTTATGGTTTATACCTAATTTTTGTTCAAGGTAATGAATGCTAGTACCACCTAAGTGAAATGCAGCATCCGCCATCAAGTCTGCATGCAAAGGAATATTGGTTTTAATGCCGTCCACTAACATTTCAGATAAGGCGATTCGCATACGTGCAATTGCTTGATCCCGAGTTGCGCCATGGGTAATTAGTTTACAAATCATTGAGTCATAATGTGGTGGGACGGTGTAGCCAGCATAAACATGTGTATCAATGCGCACACCTGGACCACCAGGCATATGAAAAGTAGTTAATTTTCCAGGTGAGGGTACAAAGCTGTATGGATCTTCGGCATTAATACGGCATTCAATGGCGTGACCACGTAATGCGATATCTTTTTGACGGAATTTAAGTTTTTCACCGGCAGCAACGAAAATCTGCTGTTGCACCAAATCAATTCCGGTAATCATTTCGGTTACCGTGTGTTCAACTTGCAAGCGGGTATTCATTTCAATAAAATAAAACTCGCCGTTTTCATATAAAAACTCAAATGTACCTACGCCACGGTATTTAATTTTGCGACAAGCTTCGGCGCAGCGCTCACCAATTTTGTCACGAATCCTCGCACTTAAAAGCGGAGAAGGCGCTTCTTCAATAATTTTTTGATGGCGGCGCTGCATTGAGCAATCGCGATCACCTAAAAACACTGCATTTCCATGCTGGTCGGCCAAAATCTGTATTTCAATATGACGTGGATTCTCTAAAAACTTTTCCATGTAAACCATGGGGTTGCCAAAAGCAGCTTGTGCTTCTGCTTTGGTCATATTAACTGCATTTACCAGCGCTGCTTCAGTGTGCACAACGCGCATGCCACGTCCACCACCACCGCCTGCTGCTTTAATAATAACCGGATAGCCAACTTTTTTAGCGGTTTTAATGATTTCAACAGGATCATCAGGCAGCGCACCTTCAGAACCTGGCACACAGGGAACACCCGCAGCTTTCATTGCGTTTTTAGCGGATACCTTATCGCCCATCAAGCGAATCGTTTCTGCGCGCGGACCAATAAACACAAATCCGCTTTGTTCGACACGTTCGGCGAAATCTGCATTTTCAGATAAAAATCCATAGCCTGGATGAATAGCCTGTGCGTCTGTTACCTCGGCAGCGCTAATCACTGCAGGAATATTTAAGTAACTTAAGTTAGAAGCGGCAGGCCCGATACAAACCGATTCATCCGCCAATTTTACATATTTCGCATCTTTATCAGCAACAGAATGCACTGCAACGGTTTTAATACCGAGTTCGCGACAGGCGCGCTGCACGCGAAGTGCAATCTCCCCTCGATTGGCGATAAGTATTTTTTCAAACATATTTAATTAACCAATCGCGATTATTCAATTATAAATAATGGTTCGCCGTATTCGACAGGCTGACCATTTTCTAACAGTATTTTTTTAACCACGCCTGCAACATCACATTCAATCTCATTCAGCAATTTCATTGCTTCGATAATGCACAGCGTATCGCCAACGGCAACTTTAGTGCCCACATCAACGAATGGTTTTGCATCAGGCGATGATGAACGATAAAACGTTCCAACCATTGGAGATTTAACTATATGACCTTCTACTTCCGCAATGACTGGCGCTGCAGAAGTTGGTACAGGTGCTGAGTGTGCGACAGGTGCCATTTGCGGTGCAGCTATATATTGCATCGCTGGCGCATGGTTGGGCATCAGTGCGCGACTAATGCGCACTTTTTCTTCACCTTCGGTGAGTTCCAGCTCAGAAATGCCAGACTCTTCTACCAAATCGATCAATTTTTTTAGTTTACGTAAATCCATATTAACCTCTTAGATAATCTATTTTGTAAGTACTTTTTTAGAATAATGATGACTTAATCGAGAAATTAAGCTAATTTTTGTGGAATTGATTGATTGCGTAATTGAGCGCAGCAACATACCCATCTGCACCTAATCCGCTAATTACACCAACAGCAATATCGCTAAAATAAGAGTGATGCCTAAAGCTTTCCCTTGCAAACACATTCGATAAATGCACTTCAATAAAAGGTGTCTTAACCGCAGAAAGTGCGTCGCGAATGGCAATGGAAGTGTGTGTAAAAGCAGCGGGGTTGATAATGACAAAATCAACGGAGTTAACTGCTAATGACTGTATTTTAGTGACAATTTCTGCTTCAGAATTACTTTGGACTGCTTCTAAATCGACCTTCGCTTGTTGCGCGAGTGACTTTAAGCGATCATTAATAGTATGCAGTGTTAAATTGCCATAATGCTCTGGTTCACGCAAACCTAATAGGTTTAAGTTTGGGCCATGTAATACTAGAACAGAGCGAACAGCCATTATTCAGCTATCCCCGACTCTAGAATACAAATTTCTAGTCTAGAAATTTGGCGTTTTGACGTATTTTTACAAACTTTCATAACAGCAAGTTTGCCGAACTTAAATGCTTTTGTCCAGCAAATTCAGTGTATTTGAGCGAATTTAAGCTTTAAAAACACTTAAGTTATTGAATAGAATATAGTTAATTGGCTGATATGAACCATTGGTAAACTTACAGAACAGTCTTTAACGTTTTTTCCAGCAGAGGTTTTGTTACTCGGCCGAAATAAGTTTTAGCTAATGTACCGTCTTTTTTGATAATAACGGTAAACGGCAGCACGCCTTTATTATTACCCAAGTTACTGGCGATTTCCATGCCTTGCATATCAGCGGCAAATAAAGGGTAGCTGACTTTTGTTTCCTTTAAAAAGTCGTTAACTGCAGCAACATCCTCAATCGCCATACCTAAAACGACCACATTTTGGTCTTTGTATTCGGTGTGCAGTTCGGATAATTCGGGCATCTCTTCGCGACAAGGTTCGCACCAGCTAGCCCAAAAATTAAGCACCACAATTTTGCCTGCATATTGTTCTAGAGATTGTGGCTTACCATTTTCGTCAGGAAAATTGGCAGCAAACAAAGTTTGTGTGGATTGTTTGCCCCCATCTTCAACCTGTGTATTCAGAAAAAAATAACGAATGGCAAAGCCCAGCGTCATCATCAAAATGAGATAAAAAATGGGTGTTTTAATTTGGTTGAAAAAATTGCGCATTAGGGTTGATTCACTTTATCAAGAATTTTTAAGAAGTCGCTGGTATTTTTATAGCCAATCACTTTGGGTTTGATTTCATTGCCAGCAGTATCAAAAAAGATGATGCCTGGTGGACCAAACAGCTCAAAACGCTTGAGTAGCGCTTGGTCTGCTGCATTATTTTCAGTCACATCAGCTTGCAATAAAACCATATTTTTTAATTCGGTTTTAACTTTTTCGTCGCTAAAAGTAAATTTTTCCATTTCTTTGCAGGCTATGCACCAATCGGCATAAAAATCCAGCATCACCATTTGGCCTGTAGCCGCATCTATTGCAGCGTCCAGATCGGCAACACTTTTAACTCGAGTAAAAGGTAAATTGTGCTCAGTTGAATTGCCGATTAACTGATTCATTGGTTTTGTAATGCTTGTAGGTAAAACAGGCCACACCAAATAAACCGCCATGGCTAGCATTAATACACCAAAAAAGTTGCGGATAATATTCATCCAGCTGCCCGTTTTGGGCAATAAACTCCCCGCAGATGCGCCAATTAACAATAATGGCACGCCCATGCCAATTGCTAATGCAAATAAGCCTACACCGCCCAAGAGTACGTTATGTGTTTGGCCGATATAAATAAGTGCACCTGCCAGAGGCGCTGCTACACATGGGCTTACGATAAGTGCGGATAAAACGCCCATCACGAATACGCCAAAAAATTCGCCACCTTTTAGTTTTTGGCTGGCGCCCAATATTTTATTTTCAAACGCGGCGGGTAATTTTAATTCGTAGAATCCAAACATTGAAAATGCCAATGCTACAAAAATCAGCGCGGTTGCACCTAATACCCAAGCGTTTTGTAATGACTGGCTAAGTAAATTGCCAGACAAACCCGCCGCGATGCCTGCCAGTGTGTAGCTTAAAGCCATGCCCAATACATAGGCAACCGACAGGCCAAAAGCATGCAGTTTGCTTGGTTGGATACGCTTGCTCTGGCTGCCGACAATAATGCTGGATAAAATTGGAATCATCGGCAACACACAAGGTGTAAATGACAGCAATAATCCCGCCAGAAAAAAGCCACCAATCACTAGCCACAAATTGCCTGATTTTAGTGCTTGCATTGTTTTATCATCGTCGCTTGTGTTAGAAAGAGCGCCGTTATCAACTGAATCAGCATACTCTTGCAAATTAATTGGAATGATTTTAGTGACTGGCGCGTAACACAAACCTTTTTCGCTACAGCCTTGATAAGTCGCATGAATAATCGGATTATTGGCAGCAGTTAGCGCTATTTTTGCATCAAATTCATGATGATAAACTTCTTGCTTGCCAAAGTTTGGATCATCTTTAATCTCGCCCGCAGGTAAATTGATGGCCTCGATTTTGCCAGTGCTGGCATCTTTGATCACAAACTTAATACGCTGTTTATATAAATAATAGCCGGGAACAATTTTAAAGTTGGCATTTAAACTTTGCGCATCCAACGCAGTTAAGTTAAGCTTGAATGCAACGTCTGGCGCTAGAAATTCGTCTTCTTGGATTTCTTCAATGAATGCATTTTTGCCAATAGAACTACTTTCGCCCGCATGCAACAATGGCAACATGAGCGTTGTCATAAAAGTGATTACAATAATGTTTAATAGGTGTTTCAAATAATGCTCCGCTGCACAATAAGCCTGCATATTAATGTAATCAATGTTAATGCCAGCGGTTGCAAATGCTGTATTTAACCCCCAATTAGTTTAATGAATTGGTCAGAAAGTTCTTTAATATGCGTTTTTTAATCGTTTTAATTTTACTCGCTTTTCCATTTGCCGAACTATTTCTGCTGATAAGCCTTGCAGATGCTTACGGCTGGTGGTTATTCATTTATTTAGTCGTGATTGGCTTCTTAGGCTTACAGCTCATTCGCGGAGAAAAACTGTTGTTAACCGCTAAAATGATGCAAAGCCTGACATCTGGTGGTAACCCAGTTAAAACCATGATTGGCAGCGCGCGTAATATGATCGCTGGCGTGCTGTTAATTATTCCGGGTATTATCACGGATATTATTGCAGTGGTTTTGCTATTTTTACCAGTTAATAAACAAAGTAGTAAGCTTAATGCCAATGCGACTACTGATGATTATCAGCAAGCTTTTGAACAACCGCAATATCAACAAACCTCTACTGCGCGCGCTGCCAATGACGATGTGATTGAAGGCGAATACACGCATATACCAGAAGATAATGACAAAAAGTAATCGTTAATATGAGTAAAGTCACCATTAAAAACAGCGGGCACATTTTTGATGTGCGACCTAGTCAAACCGTTCTGCAGGCAGCCATCGAGGCGGGCATCAATCTGCCCTACGGTTGCCGAAATGGCGCATGTGGCGCATGTAAAGCCACTTTGATTGCAGGCAAGGTGATGCATGACGATTATCAAGGCAGTGCAATGTCGGACGCTGAGTTAGCCTCTGGAAATACGCTTTTATGCTGCGCTAGACCGCTGGAAGATTTAACTATTGAATGCCGCGAAGTCGGCGGTTTGGCTGGCATTAAACCAAGAATTTTACCGGCACGTGTGGCAAAAAAAGAACAACTGGCACACGATGTTATCGCCTTGCACCTGCAATTGCCAGCAAGTGAGCGCTTACAATTTAAGGCTGGACAATACATTGAGTTTATTTTAAAAGAGGGCAAACGCCGCGCTTTTTCTATCGCCAATGCACCACACGATAGCGAGTTTTTACAGTTACATATTCGCGTTATACCGGGCGGCCAATTTAGTGAATACGCTGCAAACGAGCTGGTAGAAAAAGCCATCTTAAGATTAGAAGCACCTTTTGGCAGTTTTTTCCTGCGTGAGGATTCCAACAGACCGATTATTATGGTTGCTGGCGGCACGGGCTTTGCGCCAGTCAAAGGTATGATTGAACACATGCTGCACAACCATAGTCAACGCGACATTATTTTATACCGTGGCGCACGCCAATTGCGCGATTTGTATATGCACGATCTGTGCGAAAAGTGGGCAGATTTAATGCCTAATATTACTTATATTCCAGTACTTTCTGAACCCGCAGATGCCGATAATTGGCAAGGCAGAACAGGCTTAGTGCATCAAGCGGTTTTGGATGATTTTGAAGTGTTAAATGATTACCAAGCCTACGCCTGCGGAGCACCGGCAATGGTCGATATTGCGCATCAAACCTTTATGCAACAAGGTTTAGAAGCAGATGAGTTTTTTAGTGATGCATTTACGTTTGCGAATCC
>JAZKEJ010000151.1:15275-17815 GCA_040387095.1 Pseudomonadota bacterium
AACAAGGTTTAGAAGCAGATGAGTTTTTTAGTGATGCATTTACGTTTGCGAATCCTGTGCCGAAATTAATAACTTTGTAGTCTTGATGTAATGCAATCAAGGTTTAGGATTAATCAATTAACCCTAAATTTCACTTTTTTCATTCAGGCTACGTTTGCTTAGATTAAGTTAAAAATAGCTGAAGCTTCTTTTTCCATTTGCAATTGGAAATTTCTATAATTTGAAAAATGCAGATGCTTGTACATTGATTTTTCATTTTTGCTAAAAATTACTGGCAGCACCTCTTTTGTTTGATTAGTTTTTGATAACCACGAAAATTTTTTACTATCTCTTATTAATTGCAATACATTTGCTGAAGCAAAAATATGTTTAGGTTTTCCGTAAAGAATTGCGTCATCAATTGTAGCTAAATGATTTTCGTCTAAATCAGAGGCGTGCAACTTATTTCTTCCTACAGTTGGAACGTGAAGTAATTCTATAAAAGAAATTTGATTTGCATGTTCAGCTTTGAATCCTATTTTAGAAAAATTTCTATGGTAGCGTTGCCCATCACCATGATAATCAGATAATAAAAATGGATGGTGAACATTATATTTCTGCCAAAATTTCACACTATCTTCATGGTAGGCAGTAACTTGTTTGAAAATTTCCTTAGATTCAATATCTGCTTGATAATTAGCATCAAGACCTATGAATAAAAAATGCGCTAAACTAGGTTCTACGCCTTGATATGGTTTGTATTTAAATAGGTTGTTTAATTCTCTACTAGGATGTATTTTATACATAGCGTTAAACCTTTTTTAACTTTCATTAAATTCAGATTTTATTCAAAAATTACTTTCAACATAGCATTATCCCCGGGCGCATCCGCAACTTTAACTTGTAATCCCATTTGCAATGGCAGTTCTGCAATCCGCACATGATTCACGAATATGCTGATATTTTTCAGCCACTGTGAATCGCCCGCCAAATCCAGCAAGTGGCGCATGGCTTCAGAGCTGGTGACGACAATGCCGTGCAGTTTTTTTTCATTCCACATTTGTGCTAATAAATCGCAGTTAGTTTGTGGGTTAATACGCTGATAACATTCTGCAAAAGTAACGGTTGCGCCACGCGCTTTTAATGTTTCGGCCAAGACATCGCGCCCGTCAACACCACGAAAAATGATCACTTTTTTACCATTAACTGCTTGCATTTCAGGCAAAGTCAGTAAGGATTCTGAATCAAAACGCACTTTTGCTTCTTCGCCTTGTTTAGCGTGGCTTGATGGCGTTAACACTTGTTTTATACCAAAGCTTTGCAATTCGGCAGCAGTGACAGGGCCGATTGCGGCGAATTTTAATGTGGCTGGAAAACCTTGTTTGATTAAACGCGGCATGCCGTTTTGAACCGCGTTGCTACTGATAAAAATGGCCCAGTCGTACTGGTTAACTTTGCTGATAACGGATTCAAACTGACTATAATCGTTGAGCGAGGTGATTTCGATCAGCGGATATGAAATAGGTGTGCCGCCTGCCGCGCAGATTAATTGGCTTAATTTTTTAGCTTGATCAACTGGGCGGGTAATGGCGACATAAATGCCAGCAAGCGGTTTGTGAGAGGGTGATTTAATCGACATGCTTTAATCAAGTTTTACTTAATATGATCCAGCGTAGCCAAGATTTTATCGGCGCCTTTAGCGACCAGTTTAGCGGCGATCAATTGACCAAGCGCTTGTGCATCATCAATGCTGCCACTTGCTTTCTCGCGCAGAATTTGTCTGCCATCCACGCTGGCAACAAAGCCAGTCATATTGATATTGTTGCCTTGACGCACAGCATAAGCACCCAAAGGCACTGTACAACTACCCGCAAGAGCACGGCTCATACCACGTTCGGCTTCTACGCATAATTGCGTATCAACATGATTTAGCGGCGCTAATATCTCAATTAAGTCAGTGCGATTTGCGTTAATCTCAATGCCAAGTGCGCCTTGGCCAACGGCAGGAATACTTAACTCTGGCGAAATAAATTGACGTATACGATTGCCTAACTCCAGCCGAATTAAACCTGCAGCCGCCAGAATAATCGCCGCATATTGGCCTTCGTCTAATTTGCGTAAACGGGTTTGCACATTGCCGCGTAGCGATTCAATCTTTAAATCAGGGAATCGTGCCTGAATCTGGCTTTGGCGGCGTAGGCTGGAGGTGCCAACAATACTGCCGGCTGGTAAATCTTCCAGCGCATTAAAATGGTTGGAAACAAAGGCATCGCGCGGATCTTCGCGTTCGCCAGTTGCCGCCATCACAAAGCCTTCCGGCAGGTTCATCGGCACGTCCTTCATGCTATGCACGGCTAAATCAGCGCTGCCATCTGCTAGTGCATTTTCCAGCTCTTTTACAAACAAACCTTTGCCGCCAATGCGCGCCAAAGGTGAATCTAATATTTGGTCGCCAGTGGTAGTCATGCCCAAAATAGTCACGTTACAGTCGGGATAAAATTTTTGCAGTTTGGCTTGAATATGCTTGGCTTGCCACATTGCCAGCGCACTTTCGCGCGAGG
>JAZKEJ010000152.1:0-7113 GCA_040387095.1 Pseudomonadota bacterium
CTTATTTAATTCCTATTTTTAGCCTAGCGGCTTTGATATTTGGGGTGATTAATGGCGTAATAACTTCTGGGTTAGTTAAAATTAGTGCCGGTGATGATGTAAGCAAGAATGGCTAAACTGGCTTATTAAGAGGTGCGTAATGTACAACAATTTTTGCCATCGACCGCACAGGCACATTATTTTTTAATCCCGGAGTAAACTTTACTTGAAGAAATGCTTGGGCAGCAACTGTTGCAAACTGTGCCGGCAATTCAGATTCTATAACTTCCGCACCTATTACATACCCAAACTCATCTACCAAAAGCTGTATTTTTAAGGTGCCTCCTTGTGGATAATCAACTAACTCTGGTGAATTGCCATCAATATTTTCCAGTACAGTTGGCATTTGGTCCAGCTCATCAAATCCATAATAAATGGGCTCTGGCACAGATAATGGTAGAGTGGTTAGGTGATCATTTGCCTCCGCATTACTTGACGGCTGTACTGAATCAACAGCCATTTTCGCAACTTTTTCATTTGTAACTTGCTCTTCAATACTCCCCTTTAAAAGGCTCTCACTCGTAGTAGCGCTTAAAGTCGTGGTTGCAGCATCTTGTGTCAATTGCATCAAGTCAACCGTTAACGCACCATTGTTTGTAACAGCTGTTGACGAGACTTTAGAAAAGGTAAATAAAAACACAAAGGCATGTATTAATATTGAAATGCCAAGCAACATGATTAATCGTGAATTTAGTTGAAAAATCATGCTATGGAAGAATTGTGAAAAATTTAACGGCATATTGCCAGCAATTGGTGTTTAGTCTTATTCTAATTACTAAATTAAGAGCATACACCAGCACTCGTTTTGCTAACGGAAGGACGTCCCGTTGCACTTATCGACACTTTACGTTCTACACTACCCACGCTAGGCGTACGCCGACAAACTATTAATGCGGCTTGCGTAGAACCTACGCCTGTTGGTTGAAAGCTCAAACTGGTTTGAGCGCCTTCCTCATTTACTCTAAAGCCGCTTCTTATTGCCTGTTCTGCAGCTAGTAAGGTACTACCGTTTAATATCACCCAGCCTTGCTCCCATCTACCTGTACAAGACGTGCCATTAGAAGAAGCACAAAGCGTAATCACTGTATTGCGCTTAATGGCCTCGCCTCGTGCCAGATATGCGCTAGTAACTAATTTATTTGCAGTTGCTCTTAACTGATAACTTAGCATTGTTTCATTAAAAGTAGGTGTAGCAATAGCCGCCAGAATACCAATGATGGTAAGAGCAACTATTAGCTCTACCAAAGTAAAGCCTTGCATTGTTGGTTTTTTTAATTTTTGCGAACTCACAATCCTGAGATTTTGAGTGCTACATCCGTTACACCCCTTTTTCGTTTTCATCATTGTTCAATATTCCAATAGGTGCGGTACCGATCGGGAGTTTTGGGCTGACCGGGCGAACCAAAGCATTTGGTACCAGTACAAACAACGTCTTTGGTCACGCCATCCACATCAACCCGTGCAGTAATGGCTGATGGAGGGAAACCGCCACCTGCCAATTTTCTGTATCTATCGAAAGAGTTAATCACCACATTGCTATCGACATCAATCGTGGCCGCACCATTTGTATAGTTTATCGAATACAACCTCGCCTCGCCTAGATTGCTGCTACAAACACCAGGAGCTGGGGGTGTAGGCAGATTAGTACCGAAGAAAACCGTACCAAAAGAAGTAATTGGGCTACCTACTACTTTTTCGCCGGCGACCAGTGTCAGATACCAACCGTTTACAGTGGAAGGTAGTGTTGTATTTTGAAAAGGATTGCTTGTGGCGTCTGCAAGGTCAGTCTCAACACAGGTACGCTCTGAGCCAACACTGCCACAGAACAAACCTCCCGTTAAGCCCACTTTTGGATCTTTTAGCATATAAAAACGATTGGTAACAATGGTATCAAAGGGATGTTCACGGTCGCCAGAACCCACCAGCACAGAATCAAAGCTTGCGCCAAAAACTACGTCCGGTTTATTTAAAAACTTACGCGCATTGGCTCCGCTACCGCCCAAAGAAGCTATTTTATAGCTGACCCAATTATTAGGATTGGCATCGTCTATGTCCATGCGCCAAACATTGCCCTTGGTATCATTAGCGTAGATGCGATCAGAAAAACCATCGCTATTTCTATCCAATACGGTAAGGTCAGCAGGAACGCTACCCATACCTGAAGGAATAATATGCTTAATTAACGCGCCTGTACGCCCATTAACCACAAAAATTCCACGGCCTTTGTTGTTAGTAGTGGCGGTAAGTGGGTCTTCATTTTCAGTATCGTAACCCGCACCAAAAATCACTACTGGATCTGTAGATGCTTTAATCACAGTTGGGCGCAAACTAGACCATGTTTGACCAAGCTCAGAGAAACCAGGGGTTAAATTATCAATTTTCCAAAGGTGTTTCGGATTAAGTGGGTCACTTACATCCAAGCCGTAGGCAAATCTTCCCCCGCGCCGCATACCAATATAGAGATATACTTTATCACCATCAGCTGCAACATATTTATTATCGTTGTTGGCATCATATTGGTATACAGAGATTGGACCATCAGCAAAATATGGTTTTGGATTTGTGGTTGAAATATCTGGGCCATTTTCGCGTAAGCGTCTCAGGTTTCCAAAAAATTCGGGGAAAACCATGCCCCATTTTTCACCACCATCACCACCAACGCCATTAACACCTGGATCTTGCCCACCTTTTACCGCATGAAAAACGCCGTCATTTGCGCCATAATAAACCATAATATCATTGGCAGTTCGGTTATAGTTGACAACTGCAGGGCGAGAGTGCACTACATCGCCATGTATGCTTGCACGGATATCAGTAGAAATGCCATTGCTATCTTCATTATCCCTATTATCTGCTCCACGCACCCATTTGATCAGGTCAGTAATCTCAGTAGGGTCGGAGATACCCGGCAGTGTAATTACCGTATCAAATAGAGTGGTAGAAAGTGCAGCACCTGGCGTGCAGTTTATAATGCAAGTATATAAATTGCGCGAGGCTTGACTGGTTGCAAAATCTTGACGCAAGCGCTGTGCTGCACCGCCTTTTTCCACAACATTGCCGTCTGGTGCATCACTGGCTGATTTTGGATTTCCGGAAGGATTAAATGACCAGTAGTTGGATGATCTGGTCCAGAAGCTATTTGCAGTTGATTTAAGAAAGCCATTTACCGTATCCTCTACCCCAGCACCATCACTACCAGCTAGTATTGGGTTTTGGTTAACATCAAGCGCAATTTTATATTGCTTAAGATTGCCAGGCCATCTTGGACCGGCTCCCGCATCTGGTCGAAATTGCCCCATATAAACTTGGTTTAAAAATGTACCGCGTACGTTCACGCTTACGGGCAAGGTTGATGAAGCAAATACGCTATCAACCGCTTGAAGTTTCTGCAGTACATCCACAAAAGCTTTCATCACGGCCTGACCATCACTGGCTAAAAAGTACTCGCCTCCACCTAATGCTGCCGCGCTCTTTAGCAATTCACGTGAACTTTTCACAGGAGCAGTATTGTAGTTATTTTCTAAGGGATTTTGCACAGCAATCGTATAAGTCGTGACATTTTGAATGCCCGTAAGATCTGGTACCACGTCTTGGTTTTTCAGGGTACGGGCAAACTCATCAAACCAACTACTGGCTAGATTATTGGGGGTAAATTGCACTGGATCTGTTGTTAACACGCCGCTAATGCCATTAAGGTTTGTTAAGCTATCACTATTTTCACCAGAATCAGGCCCGCCGTTACCTACAAACAAAATATAATTACTCTGGCAAGCATCCGTAGCTGGGCTAACATATTTAGTACCACTTTTCGCGGCATTGTCATATTGGTTGCTATCAAAACCCACATAGGCGGATTTAGCACCATAATACTGGTAGGCCTCATACATGCTTTTGGCATAAGGCGCATTGTTTGCTTGTGGAATGCCAGGGTTGATCTTAGCTATTAAGCCCGCACGATTAGCTGCGGTATTCATAGGGCGCACATGGTAACGCACGTACCCCCCTTTGCCGTTGCCAGATGGATTGGCAATCATCAACCCAATATTCACGTTGTTAAGCAATGTATCCACTTCGCTTCTTGTCACGCAATCTGCAGGTATGCGTGGCGTTACCGTGGTAATGCAAACAGGGAAATAAGGTGAATTGAGTGGATCTACAATGTTATTAAGCACCTGACGCAACATTTCTAATTTGTCACCAGAGGTAAGAGGATTTAGCAAAGTAATCGTGCTGTTATTGCTCGCTGCATTGTCCAACATTAAAAGCAGATTCGGGCGCGACCCAGTAATACTGGGTGTTGTTAGAAAAATATCAGTATCCTCGGCTGAGGCAGATTGAATGCAGCCGCAAGCTAAAACAAGCAGTATGGCGCCTAGTTGATGGATGAATTTCACAATATTTCTCCAGACATTTGCATTTTTAACGCTCATCATGAGCAAGGATAAGGATTAGAAGGAAGTATAATTCTGATTCCCTGATGCGCAGTAACCAGCGCCCCACTAATGCCGTCGTCGACAGTTGCGGCAATATCCCAATACGTATTTACATAAGACCCGTTCACTACCGGAGGCGCTACAGTACCAGTACCAGTACCAGTACCAGTACCAGTACCACTGTTACTGGTAGCGCTAGACGGGCCATCCATCTTAATGTTCGCGTTACCGTCTGCACTATTGTCTTCAACTACATCGGTTGTATACATACATACGGGTTTGGCCACGCTAACATTGTAACTGCCGACACTAATGGATTTTGCAACCGGGTTGGTAAAGTTAGCGGCGCTGCTAATTTGCTGTTCAATCGCCACATTAGCGGCCGCAAGCGCTTCGTTGCGGAACTGCATGTTACCTACAGACTTTAGGTTGCTTTTACTAAGACTAAAAGCCGTTGTCACCATCAGCGTGACGAGTATTAACATAATAAGAGTAACTAATAGCGTAACTCCAGTCTGACTGCGCCTTGATGTAAACACAATCATGGTAATTCTCTCCTGCTGGAAGGATTAACTAGACGCACAGTTGTTGAAAAAACGTGACGCTTAAATGGATCGTTTGCAGCGGGAATATTAGTAGCACCTAATTGATACGATTTAGTATCTTTGTAACCGGCGGTTGCTTCAAGATTGCGTGCCAGCACATAAAGTTTAACAGCCACTATATTATTCAGCTCATTTAACGAACAGCCAGAACTTGGGCATGATACGTAGGTGTCTGGACTACCATCACCTGGATTTGAAGTACTCACTACCAGTCCATTTTTGCCTAATGAGTCAATGCCGTATTCCACCTTAAAAGCTTCAATACCTTCTATTAAAGGTTGTGGTTGAGAATAAGCACCGTTAACAAGGCTTATACGCATCAAAGTAGGCAGGCTATTATTATTAGCCAAGTAATAAATATTGGAAACAATTTTGCGTTTAGGAGCAATTGTTGTGCAATCTTTGTTTTTAAGGGGAAATGTTGTAGTGCTAATCACATACGCCGGCTCAGGTGGCGGTGAGCCTGCTTGGCATGAAGACGTCTGAATATGAGGCCCGGTATCAGCTACTCCGCCATCACAACCAGCACCCGCCGTGCAGGTATTAGCATGACTGACCACCAGCACATCGCTCCTCGATAATACATTGGACACGTTACAGCTACCAAGAGTGCTGCCATCAGCAAAACCTTGGACTGGAATGGCGAGCAAGTTCTGATTGTATGCAGCGCTCCAAGATGCTGTAGCTAAACATGGATTAGGAATGGCAGCAGCTGCACTAAATGCTGTAGAGTCGCTAAGCCTACCCCAAAAACCAGCATGAATGGCATCGCTTTGTAAAATTTGCATCGCGAATCGGCCATTTTCAATTTGTAAATTGGTTTTAGCCATTTCAGAATTAGAGCGTGTGATATTTAAAAACAAAGTGCCAAGTGCAACCATCATGATCAAACCAATCGTGATTGCCACCATCAGCTCTATTAGACTAAAACCTGATTGTTGCTTTACCTGTGGTGTAAGTCTCATCAGACCTGTCTTATTGCTGTGCTCAATTTGATTGATATATGTCATTTTAAATTCGCAATACCTACAGTAGCAGTCAACACACGACGGCATAAATTATTTGTGCAAGCACCGCCATCATACAAATCTTTTCCGCAGGCCACGCTAGCAGGTGGCGCAGAAACAGGCGCCAAGCCCTGCCATGCCACAGTAACCATATATTGATTACCACCCAAGTCTTCGACACATCCACGCCCACCTATAAACGCACCCACTTTTGTAGTAGCTTGAGTTTCAGATGCGCCCTGTAAGCTTTCACACCATTCTTTTTCATCATTATCTTTTATAGAGGTAATGGCTGTTGGACAAGTCATACCAGCCCCCATCGGAGAAGTCGCGCCAGTAACATAACTGATTGCATTTTTACGATTTAATGTAATACGACTTACCATATCGTCTAATAAAATAAGCGCCTGTGCACGTTGATAAGCTTCCATTTCCGACACCTGCAGACGTGTCTGTAGACCTGCCAGACCTAATAAACCAATAGATAAAATGGCTATACTAATAAGCACTTCAAGCATTGAAAGACCAAGCTGACTATGATTTGAAGAGCGCATCATCATTGCCAGTTACCTGTTTTTTCACCTGTATTCTTGAGGGTTAGATTACCATCATCAACTTGAGAGCCTGATGGAGTAAATGTGATAGTGTAAGATGGCACCGTGCCTGTACCTAAGGCAATATCATAACTATATTTGGCACTTACTTTGCTAGGCAATGCATAACCACTGGCTGCAATAGCTGATTTACTAGCATAAGCACGATTTGCGAGTAAATATTGCTCTTCCAGATTTGCGATAGCCAATATCTCAGACTTAGCAGCCGCTCGATTTGAACGAACAATATACTGATTGTAGCTAGGCAAGGCAATCGAAGCCAAAATCCCAATAATAGCCACAACTATCATTAGCTCAATAAGAGTAAAGCCTTGCTGTAGTCTTTTCAGTTTATTCATATTCAAATCCTTTTTTTGCTTGATTGAATCATGCCAAACTTAAATTGGCTAGGCTAGCAGTATCCGATAATCGGCAA
>JAZKEJ010000153.1:0-10171 GCA_040387095.1 Pseudomonadota bacterium
CTGAAGGCCTTGTTGCTGCTGGTTTTGAAGTGGTTAAATCAGAAGTGCGTATGCCTAATGGTCCATTAAAAACTATCGGTGATCATCCTGTGACTGTTGCCTTGCATCACGATGTGGTAGTGGATATTACTATTACAGTAGTTGGTGAAGCGGCTTAAGCTTTAAACGTAGTAACTAAAAAAGGCGACTTAGGTCGCCTTTTTTATTGCCTATATATTTAAAATTATTCATTCAAAAATTTTTATTAAGCTATTTTTTAGATAATCAAAACGCTATGATGCCACATCGCACTTAACAGGTTTTGCCATGAATCCAATGCCTTTAATTCAAGTTAAACAACTCACATTTGAATATCCCGAAACGCGAGCACTGGATTGCGTCAGTTTCAATATCACAAGCGGCAGTATCACTGCATTGGTTGGCCCAAATGGTGCGGGTAAATCCACTTTATTGCGTTGTATCGCCGCACTCGATTATCCGTTATCAGGACAGGTTTTATTAAATGATGTGGATGTGCTGGATGATCCACGCGCTAGTCATGCAAAGATTGGTTATTTATCTGATCATTTTGGACTTTATGATGCATTAAGTGTGCGCCAGTGTTTAACTTTCGCCGCAGCATCGCAAGGCGTAGCGGCTGAGATAATTGATCGAGTAGTGAGCCAAACTGCCGAAAAATTGGATTTAAGCAATAAACTCAACTGCTTGGCGGGCGACTTATCCCGCGGACAGCGACAACGTGTCGCCATCGGGCAAGCTATTATCCATTCACCTAGCTTATTACTATTAGATGAGCCCGCTTCAGGATTGGACCCTGAAGCAAGACACAGTTTGAGTCAGGTATTTATTGCACTTAAAGATAGTGGCATGACCTTGATTGTCTCCAGTCATATTCTGGCGGAATTAGAAGATTACTCCACTGAAATGCTGGTGCTAAAAAATGGGAAAATCTTGCAGCAACAATCGGTTAGTCATACGCCGTTGCAAAATATAAGCCAAATTGAAATTGAGTTGGTGCATATTGCCGATGCAAGCAAGTTAACAGAGTTAGTCGCCAGCATTGCCGGCGTCAGCCAAGTGGAAATCGCATCTAATGTGGCCAGTTTGCAATTGAATGAGGCCATCATCCCGCGCCACCAGTTAATCAATTTTCTGATACAAGCCGATATTTCGATAAATCGGTTTAATTTGCAGGAAACTAATATGCAGCAAAATTATTTAAAAGTGATCAATGCGGAAAGTGCCAACCCATGATGAACAATCCGGAATTTAAACGCAATATTTGGCTGGAACTAAGCGCGCATAGGCTAATCGCAGTACCTGTATTGCTAGGCTTAATTTTTTATGTTGCGATGCAAAACGAAAATAGTGCGGCAATAAGCTATACCATTGCCAAAAGCATTTTCATCATCGTGACAATTTTATGGGGTAGTCAATTAGCGTTTTCCAGCGTTAGCGATGAGCTGCAAAACCGCACCTGGGACAATCAGCGTTTGTCTGCATTGTCACCCTTTAAACTGGTTTGGGGCAAACTGTTAGGCGCGACGGCATTTGCTTGGTATATCGGCTTGCTGTGCCTAGTGATGATGCTATTTACGTCTCAAGAAAATATAGAAACAAGTAAGTTTCAAATCATCAGTGGGCTAGTTTTAGGGGCAATGATCACTCAGGCTTTGGCGTTTGTTTCAGCGCTAATTGCTGCTAAAAATAATGTGGCGATACCCAGAGGTTTAAATTTATTGTTTATATTTGTGTTAGTGCCTATTTTGGGCCGAATAATTTATATTTCCGATCAACCAACCCAAGCATGGTATGGCCAAGATTTCACGTATTTGGGATTCGTTAATGTATTCTTACTCATCTATACCGCATGGGCATGGTTGGCAAGTTACCGCATCATGCAAGCGGCCTTACAAATCAAAGTTAAGCCATGGGCGATGCTTAGTTTTGTATTATTTAGTGCGTTTTATGTGCTGGGATTTTATAACGCTTTAACCATAGGTAACTTTGCTAGTCTTGCATTTGTTTTTGCAGTATTGATGACTTATTTAGGCGCCCTGACTGAAAAGCGCGATCTAGCAAGCTTACGGCGATGTATTAATCCCTGGATTGCTAAAACTCCCACAAAGGCTTTTAAAGACACACCTTATTTTTTGATTTTGGCAGTTTTTTGTTTGATTGCCTTACCATTTACTATTTTAGATACGGAATTTAGTGCCTTTTATTCTGCAAAATCACTGCGGGCAGGGCAGTCATTCACGATAATAGGCTTGATGAGTATGTTATTGATGACGCGCGATATTGGCTTGCTCTATTATTTTAGTTTAAGCCAAAAACCGCAGCGTGCCGTGATGACCACGGTTTTTTATTTGATATTGCTGTACGTTTTATTTCCATTGTTGTTGCTAAAAACACTTGGCTTTATATTTTTCCCGCTGATTCTAGCGCCAAGTGTCGGTCAAAATGGTGTGCCCATATTGGTTGGTTTAGTACATTGCTTAGTGGTGGCAGGATTACTCTACAGGCAACATATTGATAGGAAAAAATCTTTAGCTACTTGAACTTAACTTGACCTTACTTGAACCTGACAGTTGCTTGACTGATATAATTCGCACATGGCTGATGAACAACTAGACTCCCTCAAACTCCCCCCGCATTCGATAGAAGCAGAGCAATCTGTTATTGGTGGCTTACTGCTTGAAAATGAGGCATTGGACAAAATTGCTGATCTTTTAAGAGCAGAAGATTTTTATCAATTCGACCATAAAACTATCTTTCAGCATATTGCCAAGTTAATTGAGCGTAACCGCCCTGCAGATATTGTCACAGTTGCTGAGTCGCTGGAAAGTACCGCTGAATTATCGACGATTGGCGGCATTGCCTATTTAGCCTCGCTGGCGCAAAACACGCCAACGGCGGCTAATATCCGCCGCTATGCCGAAATTGTGCGCGAACGCGCCATTATGCGCAAGCTGGTCACAGTGGGCAGCGGTATTGCCGAAAGTGCCTACAGCCCCAATGGACGCGATGCGCAGCAATTATTGGATGAAGCTGAGGCCAAGATTTTCCAGATTGCAGAAGGCGGTCAGCGCACCAGTCAAGGCTTTCAGGATATTAAAGAGTTACTGCCACAAGTGGCAGAGCGCATCGATATGCTGTTTTCACGTGATAATCCAAGTGATGTCACAGGCATCCCGACTGGATTTAGTGACTTAGATTCCATGACCTCAGGCTTTCAAGGCGGTGATTTAATTATCGTTGCAGGCCGTCCATCCATGGGTAAAACCGCATTCTCATTAAATATTGCTGAAAATGTAGCCTTAGATACTGGTTTGCCTGTTGCGGTTTTCTCAATGGAAATGGCTTCAACACAATTGGCTATGCGGATGATCGGCTCGGTAGGGCGTTTGGACCAGCATCGCATGCGTACAGGTCGCTTAGAAGATGAAGATTGGGAAAAGCTTACGACTGCATTGGGCAAGTTAAATGAAGCACCGATTTTTATTGATGAAGGCGCGGGCTTAAGCAGTTTTGATGTGCGCGCAAGAGCGCGCAGGCTTCATAGGCAATGCGGCAAGTTAGGTTTGATTGTGATTGATTACCTGCAATTGATGTCAGCGCCAGCGGGTAAACAAGGTGAAAATCGTGCAACAGAGATTTCCGAGATTTCCCGCTCCTTAAAAGCCCTAGCTAAAGAGCTGGATTGCCCTGTGGTTGCACTTTCTCAGCTGAATCGCAGCGTAGAACAGCGCCCAGATAAGCGCCCTGTGATGTCGGACTTACGCGAATCAGGCGCGATTGAGCAAGATGCGGATCTGATTCTATTTATCTACCGCGATGAAGTGTACAACCCGGACAGCGAAGACAAAGGTACTGCTGAAATTATCGTCGGCAAGCAACGTAACGGCCCAATTGGCCGCGTGCGCTTGACTTTTATAGGCGAAAATACGCGATTCGAGAACTTCGCCAATACTGGTTATATGCCAGATAACTATTAGGTTTAATACTTAACCCAACCTGTATGGCCAAACCTAAAACCATCTATACCTGCACAGAATGCGGCGCTTCCGAATCGAAATGGCAAGGACAGTGCCCAAGTTGCATGGCTTGGAATACCTTGGTTGAATCAGTCGCTGAAACCAGTACTTCCAACAATCGTTATGCCAATAAATTTGAAGGTTTAGCTGCATCTAGTCAATTGCAGAAGTTAAGCAGCATTCAAGCTGCCGATATTGAGCGAACGCCAACAGGTATCAGCGAGTTTGACCGCGTATTAGGCGGCGGCTTGGTTGAAGGCTGTGTTGTTTTAATCGGGGGTGATCCGGGTATTGGCAAATCGACTTTGCTGCTGCAAGTGCTTTGCCATTTAGGAAAATCCGCCCAGGCGATTTATGTCAGCGGCGAAGAATCACCACAGCAAATCGCTATGCGCGCCAAACGTTTGGGGTTGGATGCCAGCCAAGTGGAATTATTAGCAGAAATCAATCTTGAGAAGATTTTAGCCACATTACAAACGCATAAACCGAATATTGCCGTTATCGATTCGATTCAAACCGTGTATTCAGAAGCCCTGCAATCGGCGCCTGGTTCGGTTGCGCAAGTGCGCGAGTGTTCAGCGCAGTTAACGCGTTTGGCCAAACAATTAGGCATTACCGTTATTTTGGTGGGCCATGTAACCAAAGAAGGCTCACTTGCTGGCCCGCGGGTACTGGAGCATATTGTCGATACCGTATTGTATTTTGAAGGCGACCAGAATTCATCTTTCCGCCTGATTCGCGCTTTTAAAAATCGCTTCGGTGCAGTGAATGAGCTGGGTGTTTTCGCCATGACGGAACATGGTTTGCGCGAAGTTTCCAACCCCAGTGCGCTATTTTTATCACATCATGAAAATCAAGTAGCAGGTAGCTGTATTACCGTGACGATGGAAGGCACACGTCCGCTGTTGATTGAAATTCAAGCTTTGGTGGATGAAAGTCATGCGCCTAGTCCAAAAAGATTGGCGACAGGGCTTGAGCAAAATCGCTTAGCCATGTTGTTGGCGGTATTAAATCGCCACGCAGGCATTCCCTGTTTTGACCAAGATGTATTCATTAATGCAGTTGGTGGCGTTAAAATTGCAGAACCAGCTGTAGATTTAGCGGTCTTACTTTCAATTGTTTCTTCATTAAAAAACAAACCATTAGATAACAAACTTATAGTATTTGGTGAGGTTGGTTTGGCGGGTGAAGTGCGCCCGGTGCAAGGTGGACAGGTGCGCTTAAAAGAGGCGGCAAAATTAGGTTTTACTAAAGCGATTGTGCCTAAAACCAATGCGCCAAAAGCGAAAATTGCTGGGTTGGAAATTATTGCGGTGGAACGTTTAGAGCAGGCAATTAATCAGTTACGTAATAATTAGCCACTTTTTACATTTAGTTTTATAGTTGATTTATTTCAAAATCAGGTTAGCGCAAGCGATTCCGCTTCGCACCGCACCTTCAATCGTGGCAGGATAATCCGCATACGTATAATCACCCGCCAAAAATAAATTAGGATAAGGCGTGATATTGGCTGGTCTAGGTAAATTTACAGTGCAAGAAAAAGTAGCGCGCTTTTCGGCAATCACTTTGTGCCAAAGTGGTTTGGTCAGATGAGGAAAAGCCACATGCAGTTCCTGCGCCACTTTTAGTGCTAGCATATCCTGCGTTAATTTTTGATGTTTGCCTTGCGCACTGATGACCACCGCCATCAAGCCATGTTGGCCGCACAATTGACCGCGATCAAATACCCATTGGCTGGTTAAATCAACCAATCCCAACATCGGCTGGGGCAGGCTAACGTGGTTTGGATATTGCAGGTAAACCGTGTAAATGGGCTGATAATCGTAATTTTCCGTTTGCGAGGTAATAAAGTCTAATTTAGGCAAATCTGCCGTCAGTTCTTTTAACTTTCTGGCTGCGGTGGCGATAATTACATGGCTAAATGTATATTTCTGCAATCGGCTAGCCACTTCAAAACCGTTTTCAATTGGCGTAATGCTACGCACACGTTTATTGCTTAAAACGATTGAATCGCGTGCTTGCAGATAGCGCACGATTGGCGTGGATAAAATTTGTGATAAATCCAGCCTGGGAATTAAAAAGTCACTATCATTTTTGCCGGCATTAAAAGTATCGTGCAACACGTTTAAAAACACTTTGCTGCTAGCCAACTCAATCGGTGTATTCAAAGCAGCCAAACATAATGGCTCCCATAAAAACTTAATGTTTTGATTCGATTGATTATTTTTAATCAAAAAATCTTTTAATGGCAAGTCCACATTTAAGTGATATCGACTTGTTTTAAGTTTGAACAAAAACTTAACTGCTGAAAACCGCTCGGCAATACTTAAGCCTTGGCATAGCAAAAAACCCAGCAATTGATTAAAAGGGTGTGGTAAATAATTCAGGCTGGCTAGTTTGAATATTTTTTTATGTCGCGGTGAGGCCATATTGAGCATCAATGGCAAACGCAGAAACGCTTGATCTTCTTGCACGCCTACGCGATTTAGTAGATTAAGCGTTTCGCGATAAGCGCCCAATAAAATATGCTGTCCGTTATCAACCTGAAAAGTCTGGCTATTGAATTCAATCGCTACGCTGCGTGCGCGTCCACCAAAATGCGGACCAACTTCAAATAAAGTCGTTTGAACGTCTTGCTCGGCAAGCGCGGCGGCGGCAGAAAGTCCAGCCATTCCGCCGCCAATGATTGCAACATGCGCTTTTTGCTTGTGAATCATTCTATTTTTACTTTGCCTAGCCAAACAGAAAATACCAGGCATATTTTTCGCAAACCACCTAGAGAAATGCGCGAGTTTAAGACTTTTTGAGCGCCATCCAGTTTGATTTCACGCAATAAAGTGCGGTAAATTGCCGCCATCATCAAGCCTGGTTTCTGTTGCTTGACATCTTCCTTTGGCAATTCCAGCAAGGCTTTATCATAGTAACTTTCAGCACGTGCAATTTGATATTCCATCAGTGTTTTGATTGCTTGGGTTTGACGGTTTTGTAAGATATCTTCTTCACTCACGCCTGTTTTGGTTAACTCATCCAAAGGTAAGTAGATACGTCCACGGCGCGCATCTTCGCCTACATCGCGGATAATATTCGTTAATTGAAAAGCCATACCTAAGTCATGTGCATATTTGAGTGTATTCTGGTTACTGAAGCCAAAAATCTGCGCAGAAAGTAATCCAACCACGCTGGCCACGCGATAACAGTAGAGTTCCAGTTGTTCAAAATCTGCATAGCGATTAAATTTTAAATCCATTTCCATGCCATCAATCACTTCTAAAAAATGTGTTTGGGCAAGATTGAATTCTGCAACAAAGGGTTGCAAAGCCTTTGTAACTGGATGTTGTGGGGTATTGGCATATAAGTTGTTTATTTCACTTTTCCACCAATTTAATTTGGTTTGCGCCACGTTAAAATCGCTGCATTCATCGACTACATCGTCCACTTCGCGACAAAAAGCGTACAGTGCAGTCATCGCATTGCGTTTGTTTTTAGGTAGGAAAATGAAGCTGAGTGTAAAGCTAGAGCCGCTTTGAGCGGCTTTTTGTTGGCAATATTGCTGTGGTGTCATTGTTATTGGTTTTTTTGCTTAAATTTGATGGTTAAGCTAATAAGGCTTTAAGCAGAATCAGCGGCCAATCCCAAGCTTTTAGTTGTGGTCGGTGTTTAAACACATCGCCACGTACATTTTTTAATTTATATAAAATCCGGTCGCCGCCACCAATAATCATGCGCATTTCTAAGCCAATTCGTCCTGGCAAAATATGCTCTAGCGGTTTGCCTTGGTTTAACATATTTTGGGCGCGTTCGATATTAAACAGCATAAATTTTTCCCAGTTTTTATTGACATGCTGACTGGCAATTTGCGCTTCGGTTACGCCAAACTCTTGCATTTCATCCTGACATAAATAGATACGACTGCGGTGGAAATCGTTTTCAAAATCAATCGCCACATCCTGATAAAAGTTAATCAGTTGCAAAGCTGTGCAAACTTGGTTTGAGTAGATTAAATTTTCAGGTGTCGCCTTACCGAAAAGATGTAGCAGCAAAGCGCCAATTGGGTTGGCAGAACGGCGGCAGTAATCCAGCAGCTCAAAAAAATTGGCATAACGCGTTTTAGTCACGTCTTGGCTAAACGCATCCAGCAAATCATAAAAAGGCGTTAACGGCAGATTATATTCGTGCACCATATCGCCAAATTCGGTAAAAAAAGGTGACTTTGTTTTGCTGTTGCTTTTAATCAAATCCAGCTGCTGTTTAAAGCCTTGCAGGTTGGCAAGTCGCGTCGCGGGACGATGATTGCCTTCATCCGCAAAATCATCAGCTTGGCGTGCGAATGTGTAGATTAACGCGATAGGATTGCGCAAATGCTTAGGTAAAAAATGAGAAGCAACAGGAAAATTTTCGTAATGCGTCTGTGAAAGTAGCAAGCTGTCTGCAAGACTGTTATTCATTCCGTCTAAAACTTCTGTGCTTGCAATCTCGGTGTCTGTGCTCATGTGCAAAGTATGCCATAAAACAGATAATTCCTACAACGCAAGCGGCGACCATGCGCTACAATAATCAAAATATTCAGTCATTGCAGTCATTTATCAGTTAGGTTTTATATGTTGGGAATCATCGGCGGTACTGGGTTAACACAGTTGGATAATTTAAAAATCACCAGGCGGCAAATTGCGCGCACTCCTTATGGTGAAGCTTCACAGCCGCTTATTTTTGGTGAAATCGCTGGCGTTGAGGTCGTTTTTTTAGCGCGACATGGTGGCGGTCATACTATTCCGCCGCATGCGGTTAATTACCGGGCTAATATTTGGGCTTTGCACTCTGTTGGCGTTACACATTTACTGGCGATTGCAACGGTAGGCGGCATCAGCATTGGCTTGAATGCTGGAGATATCGTGTTGCCACACCAACTTTTAGATTACACACATGGTCGCAAAAACACCTATCACGATGGCATCGAACTACCTGTTAAACATATTGATTTTACAGAACCTTATTCTGAAAACCTGCGTCAAATTTTCTTACAAGCGGCAAACCAAATCCAGCAGCCATTAATTGATAAAGGCGTCTATGCCTGTGTGCAAGGCCCAAGGCTAGAAACCGCTGCAGAAATTAATCGTTTAGAGCGGGACGGCGCAACATTGGTCGGCATGACAGGCATGCCTGAGGCGGCATTGGCGCGCGAATTAGATATAGATTACGCAGCATTATGTCCAGTTGCTAATCAAGCAGCAGGACGCGGCGACAGTGTTAATGGTATTCAGTATGAAGACATGCTGGCTAAATTAGACTTAACCATGCAAAAAGTGCGAATATTGATTGAAGAAATAGTGCGTGTTCATCAAGCACAATATTCATAAAACATAAGAAATAAATTGGTGTTATAAGGCAAATTAAAATGGCAATCAAAACAGTTTTAAAAATGGGTGACCCAATACTGCTACAAAAAGCATCGCCAGTCACACAGTTTAATACCCCAGATTTACATGCGCTTATTCAAGACATGCAAGATACGATGGCGTATATGAACGGTGCCGGCATTGCTGCGCCACAAATCGGCGTGAGTTTGCAAGTGGTTATTTTTGGCGTTGGAGATAATCGACGCTATCCTGATGCAGAACAAGTGCCTTATACCGTGCTGATTAACCCAACATTAATGCCGATTCAAAACGAAATGGATGATGACTGGGAAGGTTGTTTGTCTGTACCTGGCATGCGTGGGATCGTGCCGCGCTATACGCGATTGCATTACACTGGGTTTGATCAGTTTGGTGCGCCAATTGATCGATTGGTAAGTGGTTTCCATGCCAGGGTTGTTCAGCATGAATGCGATCATCTTGATGGCATTTTGTACCCGATGCGCATCAAGAATCTAAAAGATTTTGGCTTTAACGATGTACTTTTTCCAAATCAGGATATTCAAGACGATTAATTGTTTGCTATAATGCGGTCTTTCGCGAATAAGACATTGTTATTCGCGACTAGATAGGAAGAGTGGAAGTGCGCGAGGTTTTAATATCGGCATGCTACAGTCTTCAAGACTGTTTCACTAACGGTCAAAAAGTAACAAAAGTTTTTTAATGTAGGAAGAGTGGCAGAGCGGTTTAATGCTACAGTCTTGAAAACTGTCGTGGGTGCGA
>JAZKEJ010000154.1:0-3851 GCA_040387095.1 Pseudomonadota bacterium
AACGTTCATCGCTGCGCAAATAGCGCCATTGTCCTGGCGGCAATTTACCTAAATTGACACTGCCGATCCGCACACGTTTTAAGCCTACCACATGCAAGCCAACCATTTCACACATACGGCGAATTTGGCGTTTTTTGCCTTCACGCAACACGAATCGTAGTTGATCTTCATTCTGCCAACTCACTTTAGCAGGCTTGAGTTTTTCGCCATCTAGGCTTAAGCCGTGATTCAGGCGCTGCAAATCCGCATCACTCAATTCGCCTTCAACCCGCACTAGATATTCTTTTTCTACACTGGAATCTTCACCAATCAAATGGCGCGCGATGCGGCCGTCCTGAGTGAGCACTAGCAAACCTGTAGAGTCAATATCCAGGCGCCCTGCTGGTGCTAAACCATGTAAAAATCCGCGCTGGAATTCTTTAGCGTTATAGCTATTTAAATCTGGGTCATCCATCCATTCGTTATCCGGATGCACCAGCACAATCGCGGGCTGATAGCCGTCTTCCGCTTGCCCGCTAACATAGCCAACCGGTTTGTGCAGCAAAATCGTGACTTGCTCTGCTTGCTGTTCATAGGCGTAACCGCTAATCACAATCTCAGCATCTGGCTTAATGCGCGTGCCCAGCGTTTCCATGATCACGCCATCCACCTTCACCCAGCCATTCACAATCCACTCATCCGCTTCGCGGCGCGAACAAATACCACGTTCTGCCATCACTTTAGATAAGCGCGGCATTTCAACATTGACAGGCGATGATTTGTAAGCGGCTTTCGCCGCAGCACCATATTGCGGTGTGGCAACTGCATCATAACCATCGCGCACTTTGCCACCACGGCGCGGCGCTTGACGATATTGCGGCTCATTTTTATCAGGACGTGGCGTAATGCGTGTATCAACACCCGCTGGCTTATGTTGTTTTGGTGGCGCTTGATTAGAATCTGTAGGCTCGCCAGATGTTTCAGCCCTTAACTCACTTCTTAGTGGTCTATTTTCATTCGGTTTATTGTAGTTAGGCCTGTTTTCAGTTGGCTTGCTGACATTAGGTTTATTGTCTCTAGAGTGATTTGAACCAGCCTGATCTGCAAAAGGCTCACCATGCGCTTTACCATCAAAGCGATGATTTCGCTGGCGCGCACCATCCGTTTTTGGTGAGCTAGTCGGCTTAACTGCATCGACATTATCTCTAATCACCGGCTCTTTAATAACTGACTTAGGCGGAGCTTGAGTTCTATCGCGCCTAGCAGGGTCAGCACGACGCACAGGCATTTTGCCTGCCGATGACGTTTCGCTAGGTTTTTTAATGATTTTAATAGTGGCCAAAATAGTCTACAGTTGTTTAATTTATAAGGTTATTTTAACAAATTAATGCGGCAAGTTTTTATTTATTAAATGCAAGATTTTGAGTTATTTAGCTTTCAATTTATAGTCTGATTTTGTAATGTATTAAGACCCCCGTGTTACATAAACGGGGGAATATTGTGGGAGAGATTGGGCTAAAAATGAAATCTAAATTTTTTTTTGTAATTGTTGCATTATTCGCAATTTCACTATCATCTGGTTGTGGAGAATCTAATCAAGATAATTCTACGCTTGTTGGAGTCGTCAAAAACTCACACTGCGTTACTGGGGGTAAATGTCTTTATGAAAAATCGGCTGATATAAAAATTAGAATTCAACCTAATAACAAATCGTTGGCATATGAAATTATTTATATTGAGGATAAAAATGTAGCCGCTCATTCTTTTAACACATTAAATAATTGTGTGATTGTCTCAAGTGAAAACTTTATGTGTCATGGGTTGAAGAGGTCAAATAAACACATTGAATTTGATCCTCATATATTTCCTTTTGATTATGTTACTTTTGCATGGGTAGGTAATTTATTGGGGAATGAAAAAATATTAATTAATGAGATGAGTGGTATTAAATTCATGGAGAAATGGGACTCATGGGTTGGATGGCCAGCTATTGTTATTATTAGTTTTCTACTTTTAATGCTTGTTGGAATCTCTGAGTCTATCTATGATTCAAAGTAACTTTAATAATTTTATGATTGAATGTATCCGACCTTGGAAATCATTTACTTTTGCGATTGGCTAGCTTTATGAATTGCTGGTTCTTTCTATTATTGCGCACCTGATTGGGACATATCAATCAGTATATTTATGGCTGCAATCACATAGTTTGCTGCACCATAGTTATTGAGAGCTAACATGGAACGACGATGGAACATTTCCCCGCGATGTTATTTGTTACATGGTCAGCAGTAGACGACTTCTATTGGATTTACTGGAGCAACCAAAATCCTCAAGCGTTAGTGATGCGGGATGTTAATTTTCCTGCTTATCTTAGCCTCTACGGATTTTGCGCTGTATTTTGGCTATATCAGGGTAGCTTAAAGAATTTTTTACAGAAATGCAGGTTTTATGGAACCGATAAGTTTCTATGACTACTTTAAATTTAAACCTATAAATAAATATTTAATCGAATCATTGGTTAATCAAAGCTTATACTTCCCTAAACCAGCTCAATTAAATGATCCGTTCGACTGCAATTTGTCTATACTCAAATTATTGAAGTATGCTGCCTGTACAGCCGAAGACGAAAATAAAAGTAGGCTATTGGCAGTGTCACAAGATGAAGCCTTACTTGAAAATTTGGAAGAAAAAATCCGGGATTTGGGTGTATGTTCGTTCTCGCTTTTAAAGAAGTTTGATAAACCATTGCAATGGGCACACTATGCCGATAATCATAAGGGAGTATGTCTTCTATATCGATTCCCAACAACATTCTTAAATAATCCCAATGAAATAATTGGAGTAGATAAAGTTGAGTATGGACAGAATCGCTTGTACTCCCGATTGTCTGACTGGGTGAGTTTTCCACCTACACCACAAGTGAATAATCAATTTCTTATTGATTTCGCGAAGATCTACCTTACAACCAAGAGTATAGCTTGGAAGATTGAAGAAGAAGCTAGAATTATCAGACCTACGTCTGGCCCTTTCGCTATTCCTCAAATATTAAAGCAGGTTGTCTTCGGAATAAAGACACCTGAATCGGATATAAGATTAATTAAGATGCTTGCGGAGAAGCATAGTGGGTGCACTAAATTCTACAAAATGATTCCCGCACACAATAAAGCTTTTGGTATTACTACTGAGAAAGTTTAATAACAACTTGAATTATCAAGGTAGTAGCACCTCAATGTGCCAGCGCCTATTTTAATTTGCTAGAGCGTGATCTAAATCATTGAGAACTTAACTATCCATTTCTCATTTTTATCTAAATTGGTGAGCCACTTAAGGCTCGAACAAAATTAAAAAGCCAGCATATGCTGGCTTTTTAAGTGGGAGAACTCTTCCCACTTGCTTGAGTTAACACAAAAAACGGTTAAACTTTTTGATAAACCTCTGAGCCTTTTTTTACAAACTCAATCGATTTTTCCTGCATGCCTTGTTTCAACGCATCTTCTTCAGAAATATTCAAAGTCGCTGCGTAGTCACGTACATCTTGTGTGATTTTCATTGAGCAGAAATGTGGGCCGCACATTGAGCAGAAATGCGCTTGTTTTGCGCCTTCTTGTGGCAATGTTTCATCGTGGAATTCTTTGGCTTTTTCAGGATCAAGACCCAAATTGAATTGGTCATCCCAACGGAATTCGAAACGCGCTTTTGATAAAGCATTGTCACGAATTTGCGCGCCTGGGTGGCCTTTTGCCAAGTCAGCCGCATGTGCCGCGATTTTGTAAGTGATGATACCCACACGCACATCTTCTTTATCCGGCAAGCCTAGATGCTCTTTTGGCGTTACGTAGCAAAGCATCGCACAGCCGTACCAGCCAATCATC
>JAZKEJ010000155.1:0-1695 GCA_040387095.1 Pseudomonadota bacterium
AAATCACGCGCAGCATGAAAGCGGCGATGGACGAAACCGACAGGCGCAGAAAAGTACAGATGGCTTTTAATGAGGCTAATGGCATCGTACCAAAAGGTATCACTAAGAGCATCAAAGATATGATTGACGGTGTTTACGACAAAGATGAAGTGCAGCGCGAACGCAAAGCCGCGCAGGATCAAGCTAATTATGAATCGTTAAGTGAAAAGCAATTGGCTAAAGAAATGAAACGTTTGGAAAAATGCATGCATGATGCGGCTAAAAATCTGGAGTTTGAAAAAGCAGCTGATTTTAGAGATCAATTGAAAAAACTCAAAATAAAAGTGTTTGGTGCGGAAATGCCTGATTTAACTTAATGATATATTTAATTTAATTAAATCAATCTATTATTAATTTTATTTAAAGTTATTTATTATGCTAATTTCTGATTTTACCTCGATAATTGGTGCCTTTGCTGCCACCTCGACAACGTTTGCTTTTATACCGCAAGCAATACATTCTTATAAAACGCGCGATTTGTCGGGTATATCGTTGCCCATGTACAGCATTTTTACGTTTGGTGTTGCGATGTGGCTCATTTACGGTTTATTGCAACATGATTGGCCAATCATCATTGCCAATGCCATCACTGTGTGTTTATCAGCAATGATCTTGGTATTAAAGATCAAAGTATTAAAAATCAAACAAGCCGCCGCTAAGGCCAATCAACTAAGTTGATTAGCAAAGTCATGATTCACATCGCGATGTCCCGTTTCATCCGCACGCACTACAAGGATCACATCGCGTAATGTTGCACCCGGTTGTAAATGCCAATAATCGATGGCTAATTGCGGCGCAGCTACATTCTCATATATACCGCTATCCACGCCGGCTAAATATTCGGTATAGCTATAAACCGCTTCCTCCTCAAAATAACCAACGACGCGATGCGCAGTTTTAGGCGAAATTAAATACAATAAAAAGAAGCAGTTATAAAAAACGCCTTGCGCAATCACAATCAATAAGCGTTCAAAAGCGCTCGGTTTGGCGATTTCGATAAATGTCATCAAGTGCATACGTTCATTTTCGGCTTCGTCTAATAGTGTGCGTATCCAGCCGTTGTCTGATTGCATACGGCGCAGCGAATGTAGATGCTGCAATGTACCGCCCACCATGCCTGGCACGCCAGCAATTGTTTCTAACACAACGGCACGGTGACCATAACGACCGCTAAAAAAAGTATCCGCAAAAAAGCGCATGGCTTTAGTGAAGCCATAAGCAAATTTATCTGAAAAACTAACGGGTTTTTGGTGTTGTTCCAAATTTACATGGATTGCATCGTGACTTTTCATCATGTGTCCTTATTATGAGCATGATATTAAGGCATTTATTTGCTTAATTTGTTGCACTCTAATTTTAATTTGAATTTAATTTGTTTTAGTTAATTATGATTAATCACTTAATTTACGTTTGTTTATTTCGTTAATTCGTTCAATCAGATTGATTTGCAAAGCTTTATTGACTATAATCGCGTACTTTTCAACCCTTGCCACACCGACAGCATATCGGGTGGCTGCAAACCACAAGGAGATTTCATGCGACATTATGAAGTAGTTTTTATCGTCCATCCGGACCAAAGCGAGCAAGTGCCAGCGATGATTGAGCGTTATCGTACGCTGGTTACCAGCAACGGCGGCACTATGCACCGTTTAGAAG
>JAZKEJ010000156.1:0-1967 GCA_040387095.1 Pseudomonadota bacterium
GACAGTTTGTATTGTTGAATCATGGTACCCATGGCACCATCTAGAATCAGGATGCGCTGATTGAGTAATTCACGGAGTTGCGCTTCAATTGCAGATTGCATTAAGTAAGACTTTGAATAAGTGATTAATAAAGGCTATTTTACCATGCTGTAGCAGTTTCACTTCCACTACAGCAAGTCCTTAGTTAAATGCTATTTTTGATCATTGCCTACATTAAAAAATGGTACGGGCGTACCTGCATAAACTGATGTCGGCAGGGTACCATTCCATCTTTCAGCTTTCACTTTTTCAACTTCAATGCGGCGCAACTCAAGCACCTCTTTATTTTGTGCTAAAGCACTATTTTGTATGCGCAGTGCATCAGCCTGAGCGGTAGCCAATTTTAAGATTTGATAAGCTTCACCATCGGCTTGTGCTTTGAGAGCAGAAGCCTCTGCTTCTGCAATAGCCACTTTTTGCTTTTGCTCTGACTCAACCGTTTTTAACTTGTTTTCTGCACCAAGCCTCAATTGTTCCTGTGTCACTTTAGCGCTAATAGCAGCCATATAGTCAGCCGAAAAAGAAAAATTGCGCATATCGACGTTGATGACTTGTGCGCCGTATATATCTAATTTTTTACGTAATGCATCAAGTATATCGGCTGAAACTATTGAGCGCTTTTCAATCAAATCGGGAGCCGTATATTTTGCTGTGGTAGCTTTAAACACCTCTTGGGTGGCTGTCTGCACATACGATTGTAAGTTGCCATCATGGCTATATTTTTCAAACACTTCGGCTACTTTATCGGTTTTAATACTGTAGCGTACCGTTAAGCTAACGCGAACAGGCTGGGTGTCGCTAGTACTACCATCCGCATTTTCTACCGAGGCTTCTTCAGATCGAATATTAAAAATGTTCAGCTTTTGCCATGGCAACAAAAACATAAAACCTTCACTTTCAATGCCCTTAATGGCGCCACCAACCGTCACCACACCCCTGTGGCCTGTCGGCACACTGCGAATAGGCCAAAACAACACCAGCAAAATAATAATAGGAACAACGATTACGCCAAGATTAATCAGTTTTTGTTTGTTTTGATCGATGTCCATTCAATTTTCCTTAATTAGTTTTTATTGATTATGTTTGTTTAAAACAAATTAATATTACATTGAATTGACTCTGCTACAAAAAAACGATTTTACTAAGCGTCGCTGCGCCTGTACTGAACAGCCTCTGCAATATGCACAGCTTTAATTGCCACATCATTATTTAAATCAGCAATAGTACGCGCCACTTTCAAAATGCGATGGTAAGCGCGCGCGGATAAATTCAGTTTTGAAATTGCCGTTTTTATCAGCGCCAAGCCTGCTTCATCTGGCTGGCAATGGGCGTCAATTTCCAAGCTGCTCAAGGCAAAATTGGCTTTGCCTTGACGATCGCGCTGGATTTGGCGGGCTTTTTCAACCCTTGCACGTATTGAATCGCTGGTTTCGGATTGGCTGCTAGACACTAGTTCGTCCTCTTTTAAGGCCGGCACGATAATTAACAGGTCGATTCTATCTAAAAGCGGACCAGAGATTTTGGCGCGGTAACGGGCGATATTGTCTGGCGTGCAGCGACATTTATTATTGAAATGCCCTAAATAGCCGCATGGGCAAGGGTTCATGGCAGCAAGCAATTGAAACGATGCCGGAAAATCGGCCTGCCGTGCCGCGCGTGAAATGGTAATGTGGCCGCTTTCTAATGGCTCACGCAAGACTTCCAACACTTTGCGATCGAATTCTGGCAATTCATCCAAGAACAAAACACCATGATGGGCCAGAGAGATTTCACCAGGGCGCGGAATGCCACCGCCGCCGACCAAAGCCACTCCTGACGCGGTATGGTGCGGGGAACGGTACGGCCTGCGCTTCCAATTTTCTAATTTATATGAGCCGTTTAAGGATTGAATCGCCGCACTTTCCAATGCTTCTTGCTCTGTCATACTG
>JAZKEJ010000157.1:0-7213 GCA_040387095.1 Pseudomonadota bacterium
CTGGTGTGGAAAGTAAAATTGCAGGATCCAGATTGCCTTGCAGTGCCACTTTATCGCCGACGCGTTGACGTGCAGAGCCAATATCCACAGTCCAATCCAAACCTAAACAATCGCTACCGATCTCAGCCTGCGCCTCTAACCATAGAGCGCCGCCTTTGGTAAATACAACGCTGGGGACTTTGCGGCCTTCGTTATTTTTGCTTAAACCTGACACGATTTTTTGCATGTAATTCAATGAAAACTCTTTGTACGCATTGTGTGAAAGCGCGCCACCCCAGGAATCGAATATCATCACAGCTTGCGCCCCTGCAGCGATTTGGGCGTTTAAATATTGAATAACCGTTTGCGCGGTAGTTTCTAAAATGTGGTGCAATAAATCAGGGCGTGCATAGGCCATTTTTTTGATATTTAAAAAATCCGTGCCGCCTTTGCCTTCAACCATATAGGTTGCAAGCGTCCATGGGCTGCCAGAAAAACCAATCAGCGGCACACGGCCACTGATGGTTTTGCGAATCTGACTGACGGCATCAAATACATATTGCAGCTCTGCCATATCGGGCACCGTTAACTTGTGTATATCGGCTTCTTCGCGCAAAGTACGCTCAAATTTTGGACCTTCGCCTTCTTCAAAATACAAGCCTAAACCCATCGCATCTGGTATGGTGAGGATGTCTGAAAACAGAATGGAAGCATCTAATAACGGATAGCGATCTAGCGGTTGCATCGTCACTTCTGTCGCAAAATTTGGGTTTTTGCACAACTGTAAAAAACTACCCGCCGTTTTACGGCTTTGTTTATATTCTGGCAAATACCGCCCAGCCTGGCGCATCATCCACACAGGCGTGTAGTCTGTGGGCTGGCGCATCAGCGCTTTTAAGAACGTATCGTTTTGCAAGTTAACCATATTTTTTACCTAACATTTGGAGCTAATAAAAAAGGACACAAAGCAGTTTACTTTGCATCCTTTGTTTTTACCGTTGATTTTTCAAACCTATTATCTAGGTAGTGTAGATGAACCCATCAAAAACTCATCTACCGCTTTGGCAGCCTGACGACCTTCGCGAATCGCCCACACCACTAAAGACTGACCGCGACGCACATCGCCTGCAGCGAACACTTTGGATTTGCTGGTTTTATAGCTGTCCAAGCCTTCTGTTGTCGCTTTGGCATTACCGCGATTATCTTTTTCTACACCAAATGCATCTAACATTTTTTGTACCGGTGACACAAAGCCCATCGCTAACAAGACTAAATCTGCTTTAATAATAAACTCGGTTCCGACAACTTCAACCATCTTGCCGTCTTTCCACTCTACTTTACAGCCTTTTAGATGCGTTACTCTTTTTTTACCATCCGGACCGGATTCGCCGATTAATTCTTTGGTGGTAATAGACCAATCACGGTTTGCGCCTTCTTCATGCGAGCTTGAAGTACGCATTTTAAGTGGCCAGTTTGGCCAGACTAACTCTTTGTTTTCTTTTTCGGGAGGTTGTGGCATCAACTCAAATTGCGTAATGCTCAATGCGCCATGACGATTTGATGTACCTACACAGTCAGAACCTGTATCACCGCCTCCGATGACGACTACGTTTTTATTGGTCGCCATTACTTGGTTAGCAATAGCATCGCCTGCAACTACTTTGTTTTGCGGTGTTAAAAAATCCATCGCGTACATCACGCCATCCAGTTCACGTCCTTGCACTGGTAAATCACGTGGATGTTCAGCACCGCCAGCTAAAATTACTGCATCATATTCTGCTAGCAAATCATCCGCTTTAACATTCTCGCCCACGTTCTGATTGACGCGGAATTCAACGCCTTCAGCTTCCATCTGCTTCATGCGGCGATCAATGTGGGATTTTTCCATTTTAAAATCTGGAATACCGTAACGTAACAATCCGCCAATACGGTCACTTTTTTCTAACACCACAATGTCATGACCAACCCGCGCCAGTTGTTGCGCAGCCGCTAAACCAGCAGGGCCAGAGCCGACAATGGCGATTTTTTTACCTGTTTTATGACTTGGAACTTGCGGTGTTACCCAATCGTTTTCCCAAGCTTTATCGATAATTGCATGCTCAATCGACTTAATACCGACGGGATCTGCATTGATGTTTAAAGTACATGCAGCCTCACAAGGCGCTGGGCATATACGGCCAGTGAACTCTGGGAAATTATTGGTGGAATGCAACACATCGATTGCTGATTTCCAATCTTGGTTGTAAACCAGATCATTCCAATCGGGAATGATATTATTAATAGGGCAGCCCGTCGTGCAAAACGGAATACCGCAATCCATACAGCGCGCACCCTGTTGCTTGGCTTGATCATCCGTTAAATGCAATACAAATTCTTTGTAATTTTTAACCCGATCAACGACTGGCAAATTTGCTTCCGCCAGTCTTTCGTATTCCATAAAACCCGTTACTTTACCCATATTAAAATCTTTCTCTTAAGCCGCTACTAACGCTTTATTTTCTGCAATTTCAATTAATGCACGCTTGTACTCATTTGGCATCACTTTCACGAATTTTGTTCTGTAACTTGACCAATCAGCCAATATGTTGATTGCACGCACACTGCCAGTATATTTTGCGTGATTTTCTATCAAATTTTTCAGTGTCAATTCATCTGGCTGATCTAAGTGGTGGATTTTTCCAACACACGATTCGGCAGTTTCCACTTTTTCAAGTGCAACCATAGTCATGTTGCAGCGATTAGCGAACATACCATCTTCATCATAGACATATGCCACGCCGCCACTCATCCCCGCAGCAAAGTTCTGACCAGTTACGCCTAAAACGACCACAGTACCGCCTGTCATGTATTCGCAGCCATGGTTACCCACGCCCTCCACTACCGCAGATGCGCCTGAGTTACGCACACAGAAACGTTCACCAGCAACGCCTCTAAAGTAGCTTTCGCCGGTAGTTGCGCCATACATCACCGTGTTGCCGATAATGATATTTTCGTGCGCGATGCCGCGGAATGCGGCGGGCGGTTTAATGATAATGCGTCCACCACATAAGCCTTTACCCACGTAATCATTACCTTCACCAGTTAACTCAAAAGTGATGCCCTTAGCTAAAAATGCCGCAAAACTTTGGCCAGAAGTGCCTGTGAAATTCACATGAATCGTGTCGTCTGGCAAGCCAACATTGCCATAACGCGTGGCGACTTGATTTGACAACATAGTGCCGACGGTGCGATTCGTATTGGTAATTGGAATGTCTAAAACGACTTTTTTGCCAGCTTCTAGCGCATCTTTGGCAAGTTCGATTAATTTGTTATCCAGCGCATTAATCAAACCGTGATCTTGCACATCGTTATTTTTGCGTGACACGCTGGCTGGCATTTCTGGCAAATGGAAGATTTTACTAAAATCTAAGCCATTGATTTTCCAGTGATCTATACCTGCCTGCATATTCAGCAGATCTGCGCGACCAATCAAATCATCAAACTTGGCAATGCCGATCGAAGCCATCAGCTCGCGCACTTCTTCAGCCACAAAGAAGAAGTAATTCACGACATGTTCAGGCTGGCCAGTAAAGCGTTTGCGTAACTCAGGATCTTGCGTCGCCACACCAACAGGACAAGTATTCAGATGGCATTTGCGCATCATGATACAGCCTTCAACTACCAAAGGAGCAGTAGCGAATCCGAACTCATCTGCGCCTAATAGGGCACCAATCAGCACATCGCGACCAGTTTTCATTTGGCCATCCACTTGCACGACTACGCGTCCGCGCAATTGGTTCAGTACTAAAGTTTGCTGCGTTTCGGCCAAACCTAATTCCCATGGCGTACCAGCATGTTTCACGGATGAGATTGGGGATGCGCCAGTGCCGCCATCATGACCAGCTACCACAATATGGTCTGACTTGGCTTTTGCTACGCCTGCCGCAACCGTACCAATGCCGGTTTCGGAAACCAGTTTCACCGAAATAGATGCTTTTGGATTGGCGTTTTTCAAGTCATGAATCAATTGTGCTAAATCTTCAATTGAATAAATATCATGGTGCGGTGGCGGTGAAATCAAACCCACGCCAGGTACTGAAAAACGCAATTTAGCGATATATTCTGAAACCTTATGTCCTGGTAACTGACCGCCTTCACCAGGTTTTGCGCCTTGCGCCATTTTGATTTGAATTTGATCTGCATTCGCTAAATATTCTGCAGTCACCCCAAACCGTCCAGACGCTACTTGTTTAATGCGCGAGCGCATAGAATCGCCCGCTTTGAGTGGAATATCACGTTCAATATTTTTTAAGCCGATTACATTCGCCATCGTGGTGTCGTTAGCTACAGGTATAAAGCGTTTTGCATCTTCACCACCTTCGCCCGTATTGGACTTACCGCCGATACGGTTCATGGCGATCGCCAATGTTGCGTGCGCTTCGGTAGAAATCGAACCTAAAGACATGGCGCCTGTAGCAAAGCGCTTAACAATTTCTTTGGCCGGTTCAACTGAATCTAGCGCTATTGCATTGCCTGCGGATTTAATTTCAAAAAGACCACGCAAAGTCATATGGCGACGTGTCTGGTCATTGATTAACGCTGCATATTCTTTGTAAGTTGTGGCAGAATTGGTGCGGGTCGCATGCTGTAGTTTCGCGATTGAGTCTGGCGTCCACATATGTTCTTCACCGCGCACACGGAATGCATACTCGCCACCTGCATCTAAGCTATTTGCCAATACCGGGTCATCACCAAACGCGCTGGTATGTAAACGTACCGCTTCTTCAGCCACTTGATCTAAGCCTATACCTTCGATATTGGTCGCTGTACCGGTGAAATATTTATCGACAAAAATAGTGTTTAAGCCGATAGCTTCAAATATTTGTGCACCACAGTACGATTGGTAGGTCGAAATACCCATTTTCGACATTACTTTGTACAAACCTTTACCAATAGCTTTTACGAATTTTTTAGCAGCTTCATGATTATTCTTCGCGTCCATGTGGTTGATGGTTTCAAAAGCTAACCACGGGCAAACTGCCTCAGCACCGTAACCGGCAAGCAATGCAAAATGATGTACTTCACGCGCTGAACCTGTATCGATTACCAAGCCAGTGCTGGTTCTTAAACCTGATTTTACTAAATGCTCATGTGTTGCAGAGCAGGCTAGTAGCGCAGGAATCGCTAAACGATCGGCACTCATACTTCTATCGGAAAGAATCAGGATATTAAAACCATCATGCACTGCGTTTTCAGCTGCGCTGGCAATGTTTGCTACCGCAGCCGCCATACCAGCTTTACCCTGCGTTGCAGGATAAGTCATATCTAACACCAGCGATTTGTATTGGTGTTGCGTAAGTGTTGCAATGGCTTTTAATTGCTCTAGCTCATCCAGCATTAATACTGGCTGGCTGGCCTCCAAACGCATGGGTGGAGTCGTTTCATCCACGCCCAGCAAGTTTGGTTTAGGGCCAATAAATGTCACTAGTGACATCACCAATTCCTCGCGAATCGGGTCAATTGGTGGATTGGTCACTTGCGCAAATAATTGCTTGAAATAGTTATATAACAATTTTGGTTTTGCAGATAGTACAGGCAAAGCGGCATCGTTGCCCATTGAGCCAGCACCTTCTTCGCCATTGGCAACCATTGGTGCCATCACAAATTTGATGTCTTCCTGCGTATAACCAAATGCTTGTTGCGTATCGAGCAAGTCAGCAACCATTTCAAGTTTGCCGTCCACTTTCGGCATATCACTTAAAAAGTAGCGCGTTTTTTCAATCCATTGTTTATATGGCTTGGCAGTTGCGAGTGCATTTTTCACTTCTGCATCACCAATAATACGACCTTGCTCCGTATCAATCAGCAACATTCTGCCTGGCTCTAAACGCCATTTTTTGACGATTTTTTCTTGTGGAAAATTCAGTACACCCATTTCAGATGCCATCATCACGATGTCGTCATCGGTCACTAAATAGCGGGCAGGGCGCAAGCCGTTACGGTCTAATGTAGCGCCAATCATGCGTCCATCGGTAAATGCGACTGCCGCTGGGCCATCCCACGGCTCCATCAAAGCAGCATGGTACTCATAGAATGCACGACGCTCTTCATCCATTAACGGTTTGCCGGCACCATCTTTTGCGCCCCAAGCTTCTGGAATCAACATCATCATGGCATGTGGCAAGCTATATCCACCGGCCACTAGCAGTTCTAGGCAGTTATCAAAACAGGCAGAATCTGACTGGCCTTCTGCAATTAAAGGCCAAAGTTTTTCCAGATCCTCGCCGATCACGCTGGACTTCATGGTTTCGTGACGTGCCGCCATCCAATTCACGTTACCTTGTACGGTATTGATTTCGCCATTATGCGCAATCATGCGGAATGGATGAGCTAAATCCCACGCCGGAAAAGTGTTGGTAGAGAAGCGTTGGTGCACAAGCGCCAACGCTGAAACCACACTTTCATCATTCAAGTCTTGGTAATAAACGCCCACTTCGTTGGCTAGCAACATGCCTTTATAAACGATGGTGCGAGAAGACAGTGATGGAATATAAAACGCAGCATTATCTTTTAAATCAAGTGCGCGCACCGCGTGTTCGATTCGCTTACGAATCACGAACAACTTACGTTCAAACAGATTTTGGTCTGAACTTGTTTTATCACTAAAGGTGCTTGAGATAATCACTTGGCGCATGGTTGGTTCAACATCACGCGCGGCTTGAGCAATATTGCTATTGTTGATCGGCACATCACGCCAACCTAAAAATATTTGATTTTCTTCTGCAATGATTTTGGTGATTAGCGCTTCGCAAGCCTCACGATTTTTAGTGTCTTGCGGTAAAAACACATTACCTACCGCGTATTGACCTGCTTCTGGCAGGTTGATGTTTAGTTTAGCGGCTTCTTTACGCATAAACGCATCTGGAATCTGCATCAGCAAACCTGCGCCATCACCCAGTTTTGGGTCATAACCCGTTGCGCCGCGGTGTGTTAAATTGGTGAGCAACTCCAAACCTTTTTGCACGATTTCATGGCTCTTCTCGCCTTTGATGTGCGCAACGAATCCCACGCCACAAGCGTCTTTTTCATTTGCCGAGTTGTATAAACCTTGGCTTTTAGGCGCCAGACTATTTGTAGCCAAGCTTTTTACTGGCTGAGTATTTGTTTCAGTACCTAAAACTTCAATCTTTGCTGTATTTACGGATTGCATATTTTTTGCCTAATAATTCTGTATCAAAACATTTAGCGGAACCTT
>JAZKEJ010000158.1:0-1417 GCA_040387095.1 Pseudomonadota bacterium
CAAGAATATTCGGCTAGGGCAGCGCTCTACTTTTTATTGCGAAAAATGCCAGGCTCGCTAATAATGGATTGTGCCTTCTAAATTGGTCTAGCTAAAAAATGAGTCAACCTGCTCTAAAAAATCCTTATTTATTAGTATTGTTTTCTGTGCCGTGTATGCGCAATGCCAATAATGCACTGTGTATCTCACTGGCATGGGCTAAAGACCTTATTGAGCACACAAAATACATCGAAAAATTAACGCTGATTTCTTATTTTTCGGATGAGACGCCCTTAGCCGATGCTGTAGAGATAGAACACAATCCAGGCTTGAAAAATGTACGTTTTGTGATGATTCCAAAGCCTTCAAACACATTACATGCCTTGCGCATGCTGCCTAAAACCATCAGTATCATATGGCATGAGATCAGCAAAGCGCAAATTGTGCACAGCGCTGTTGCAGGCTGGCCAATTCCAGAAGCGTGGATTATTTGCCCAATGCTGGTGTTTAAAAGACGCTTCCATTTTATCAATGTGGAATCTGCCTTTTGGCGCATCCCCAAAGGACAAACGGGCAGTATTAAACAAAAAATACGCGCCGCCATTTGTGAGCGCCTGAATAAATGGTGTGTACAAAGTGCCGATTTAAGTACCTTTACGCAAGATGCCTACAAAAATACTTTATTGGGTAAGCAGCAGCACAAAGGCTTTGTTATTCCGGCGACCTGGATTGATGCAGATAATATTGTGAAGCCGGAATTATTGGCTGGCTTGATTCAATCTAAATCTGCCCAAATAAATAAGCCCATCAAACTGGTGTTTGCAGGCCGCTTGGTGTTAGAAAAAGGAATTTTATTGCTGATTCAGGCGGTGAGTGAGTTGCTTGATCAAGGCTATCTGCTGTCTTTGGATATTATTGGCGATGGTGCTTTATTGCGTGAATGCGAACAGCTGATTCAAGCCAATAAAAAACAAAGCTCAATAAAAATGCTTGGCACAGTGCAGTATGGGCCAGATTTCTTTAGCTTACTGCATGGTTACGATTTGATGGTAATCCCTAGTTTGTCGGATGAGCAGCCTAGAAACGTATTTGATGCATTTTCGCAAGGCTTGCCTGTTTTATGTGCCGATACGGCTGGCTTAATGCAGTGTGTCGATCAAAAAACAGGCTACTTCTTTAAAACCGGTGACATTGAAAGTTTAAAAAACCAGTTGATTGAGATCATGCAAAACAGGCAGGCTTTAGTAAATTTAAGCAGCGCCTGCGTAGATGCGGTTAGCAATATGACGCATAAAAAAATGCATGAAAAACGGCTTGAAATCCTCAATCAGGCATTGGCTAAGTATGGGGCTAATGCCTGATTAATCAGGTGTTAGCTTTCGCGCATATACACAACGCCTACTTTTTGCGGCAATAATGAGCCGACAATCATCCCCGC
>JAZKEJ010000159.1:0-18086 GCA_040387095.1 Pseudomonadota bacterium
CGTTTCTCACTAAAGCGCGCTGGGTTACTTCACCTTTTTCTTCAATATTGGGTGGGCGTGTTTCTAGCCGAACAACATGTGGTTGCCGCATCTGTAGTACAGCCGCATCTTCAATCGTCACGATACGTTCGTTTACTGGAATAAAACCAGAAACCAGGTTAAGCAGAGTCGTTTTACCGCTACCAGTGCCGCCAGAAATGATTGCATTTATTTTTGATTTTGAAACAGCGCTAATCAGTTCAGCCATCTCATTTGTGATGCTATTAAGCCTTAGTAAATCCGACACCATCAACGGGTTCACTGAGAATCGACGAATCGACACTACGGGGCCGTCAATCGCTAATGGCGGAATAATGGCATTGACCCGAGAACCATCAACCAAGCGTGCATCTACCATTGGGCTTGATTCATCGATACGGCGGCCAACTTTTGAAACGATGCGCTCAATAATATTGAGCAGATGATTATTGTCTTGAAACGTAATGTCGGTCAGTTCAAGCTTACCTCTGCGTTCCACATATACTTGTTTAGGCCCATTTACCAAAATATCTGAAATGGTTGGATCACTCAGTAAAGGCTCTAAAGGTCCTAAGCCAAACATTTCATGTTCAATGTCCTGGCCTAAATTCTTTCTTTCATATTGATTTAAAACAATATTTTCTTCATCAACAATCATTCCAACGATATCATTGATTTCTTTTTTAATAACGTCTTCAGAGTGATTTCTCAAACGCTCAAGATTAATTCGCTCTAGAACCGTTGTATGAATATGTTTTTTAAGTGCGGAGTAACTATTCTTTGTGAGCGAGTTTTCAGCCCCGTTTATTTTTTTACTATCGCCAATATTTTCCAAACGTTCTCTAAGTGTCATATCAAATCGCCTTTAGCTTTTACCTAACATACGTGCAATTAAGCCTTTTTCTGCTAGCTGAGATTTTGTGATTTTTTCAGCCAAAATAATCAGTGCTTTTGAAATGGGTTTGCCCGGGTAAAGCGCAATTACCCCTACTCCCTGATTCACAGAATCAGTCACGGCTACATAATCATTGGGCAATACGGTGATTGCATCTGCACTAAATATTGCACCCGATAAATCAGACAGTTTGAGCTTTCCAGATTTATCGTACCGATTAACAATCGGTTGAATTTTTGCACTGCTGTAACCAAGCGATTTAAACACATTGGTTAAATGCTTAGCATCTCTAATGTATGGCAATACCAGTTGTAAAATGGGATAAATCGTATCGCTTAAATCTAGCGCCTTTACGGTTAAAGCATCAATCTGCGTGCCAACATCCAAAATAATGTAGTCATAGTAATTTCTAGCAATACGAATAATTTTTTCTAAATGCTCCGGCAAAATATCCACAGCACTCGCTGGGTTATCTGCTGCTGCTAAAATCTTATAATTGGGCAATACAGTCACTAATGATGACTCTAAAAAAGCATAATCCAGCCGATGCATTTGATTGCAAACATCGGCCAAAGTCATTTTTGGTTTATGTTCTGATACGTACATCGATGCATCGCCAAAGTACTGGTTCACATCAATTAGCAATACTTTTTTATTAAATAATCTTGCCAACACATAGCCCAAATTGGTGGCAATAAATGTTGCTCCACTGCCGCCTTTGCAAGATATCACGCTAAGCACATTAGATTCATGGCGTGCGTTAGACATCTGCTTAGACTGATGACGATCTAGCGCCTGTATTAATTGGGACTCAATTAATGGTAAAGGCATCACCTCAGAAAAACCTGAGCGCATCGCTTTTAGTAATAATTCGGACGAATTGTCATCAGACATCATCATAAAAGCCATGTTTTTATATTGCGCTTTAAACCGTTCAACCAGCTCAAATTCATGGTACTTAGCATCGCCAATATCCAAAATAACCACATCTGGAATTTCATTGGCAATTCGCTGCGTTGCATTTAACAAACTACTGCGAATAGTGGTTAATCCAATACTTTTTTGCTTTAAGCTGGCAAATGCAGTAATACTTTCAAGCAATTTATTATTTTCACTGATAACTAAAACTTTCATTTTTTTCCTAAAACATCTCTTAAGTACATGTGTTTGAATTAGTCGTACTATTTAAACTTTCGCGAGGCAATGTGGTTGAAAAATCAGGCACATTCACCGATATACCGATGACCGTATTAATTGTTAATCCTGTCAGCGCCACAGTAACTGTCTGGCAAGATGCTTGATTACAGCCTGCCGGCAAATAAGTAATACCCACGTTTTGGCCAGTTAAATTTGGGTAAGTGGTCGCCATTGCATCTACGATACCAGCTGCACCAATATTGCAAACCACGGCAACTCTAGCGCCGCGTCTGGTAACCTCACCCGCCGCATTGAGTAAATACATGATTTTTCCCAATTCAAATAACATAAAAATAACAAACAAAAAAGCAGTGGCAAGTAGCACAAACTCAACGGTGTACACGCCTAAGTTTTTCCTTTTAATAGCATATTTCATTGTTGAATCTGCCGCATAGTCACGCTGATATCACCTAAATTAACAACGTCAATACCAAGAAGGTCCGCTATTTGATTAGTAAGAAAAGTAACGCTGTAATCAGTAACAGATACACGTACATAATTAATACCGGCAACTGTACTTGCTGGGTAATCAATGACAATATTGTCCGTTTCCAGATCAGGCACAACTCTGCTATTGCATGCGCTAATGCTGCCGCATAAAGCAAGATTGATTGTTTGCGCTACTGCCGCTTGATAAGTAGGGTCTGTTTCAAAAGCAGGACTGGTTGGGCGAGTGGCAGCAGCTAAATATCTTGCAGCATCACGTGTGGTTTTAGTTAGTGCATCGTATTGAAAAATTAAACGGCCAAAATCAACAGAAACCCAACCAATCAGTAGTAAAAGCGGCAATAACAATACAAACTCAATTGCTGCCAATCCACCCTGTTTTTTCGTTAATCTAGGCATAATAAAAGGCGGCTTATTATTGAACTAACGAAGAAACAAGGGGACCATTACCAGTAGATGAGCCGGCAAATGCAAATGATTTACAAGGCCCAGTTGCATTGGCATCGCCTAAGAATTCAAGATACATCTCAAAGTTAGGGTTACCTTGTGTATTCATTGGGTGTAACAAAAATACACAAGCATAACTTTCAATTACTTTAGTTTCACAATTAATCACTGGGGCGACAGACACTCTACGACTTGTGCCTTGCGCGGCTAATTGTGCCGCGGTAAGCACTGTTGGATTACCACTCAAGTTAATTCCAGAAACTCCCTGAAATGGTGCATTTACTGGCCTTCTATTGCTAACAAAATCTGGATATGCGTTAAAAGCCGCAGGGAAGTTTGTAGGGTAATAGGCATACCCGCTTAAATCTGGCACACCACTGGAAGCGCCACCCGCACGTATGCCAAACCTAGTGTTGTAATGAGGTCCTCCAGAGTTAATATTTCCGTATTCTGCAATAGGGACATTAGGGTCTGCAACATTTATATTACATTGGTTGGCACCGCTTAATAACCCATGAAGTTCGCTGGCACCACCAGCTGGCGGGCTAAAATCCACCCATCTAAAGAAGCCTTCTTCACCACCCTGCGCACTTTGTTTTCCACTCAGCCACGTTCCTACTGGTGTAGTTGCTGTCAGTTCGTCACTGCAAAGAGCGATTGGCAAAGAGCAAGTTGTTTGCCCTGGCAAATTAGTGGCAACTGCGGTTGCAGACATATCTTGATCGCCTAAACCTAGCAATTGTATAAACGAGTTGGCAATATTGTTTCTAGCAAGAGTGCAGCGTGCAAAAGCAGCATTAGCGGCTGCGCCGCCTTTTGAGGCATAGCCACCAGTATCAGTGGTAGAAAATTCCACACTTGTGTCTGCTGTGGCTGCTACTGCTTCTTTTTGAAAAAGTGTTCTGTTGATTGTGGCAAGTGTTATACCAGCTGTTTCAGCGCGGGTAAATTGGCTTGCTGTGCCATCTAGCTCATAAGCAGCGGCTAAAGCGCATGCATCAGCCGCATTTTGCAACTCTGATTTCACTACAAAAAGTCTGCCCATATCTATGGCAATGCCCATAATCCCAAGCAATATGGGCATCATTAGTACAACAAAAATAATAATAGAGCCACGATTAGATCGTGTGCTTAACTGACCTTTATTTAATGATAGCGGGCTGCCCATAATAGTGACTCACTGACTATTACCACTGCTAGCACCAACGCCCAAATTAAACACATTTGGCGCTGGCTCTGGTTTTGCGAATGATTTTTGATAGTTATTAACTGCATCGCGCGCTGCGCGGCCGTCAATACCGGTGACAGGGTCAGGATTATTGCCTGCATCCGGGTTAATAACCTGCGCATTCATGGTGTTGCGAATGGTTTCACCAAATTCAGCTTCGTATCTAGGCATGGTTTGAACACACGCAACAAGGCTGTTTGTCACGATTAACAACCCAAAAATGTAAATGTATTTCATGTTTTTTCCTATCTCAAATCAAAGCCAGCATCGTTAGAATCAGCATCTGTAGCAATACTCTCTTCGGGCTTGACCATACCTTTATTATTGGCATTGTCAGATACTGGTGTTTTTGGTTTTGGTGTGCCTTCTAATGTACCTTTTAAGAAAATATCAGTACGGCTTGGGTCCACATGGCGGTCTGTCGGCAATTCATACCCTTTAGATGGCAAAGGTTTGACTAAATGCGGCGTCACCACAAATATCAATTCGGTTTTATCGTTTTGGAAGTCTGTACTTCTGAATAAAGCGCCAATAATAGGGATCTCACCCAAAATTGGAAAAGCTTTAATATTGGCGGTGGTGTTGTTTCTAATTAAGCCGCCAATTGCAAAGCTTTGACCATCCAATAGTTGAACAGTAGTAGAGGCTTTACGTGAAGTAAAAGCTGGCAATATTGCGGTACCGCCAAAGCCAGTAGAAGAAATACTCACCCCTTCTCGATTGAGCTCTGAAACTTCTGGTGCTACTTTTAAATTGATTCTGCCACCTGCTAGTACGGTCGGTGTAAATTTAACGCCAACCCCAAACTCTTTCTCTTCTAAAGTAATCGTACTTCCGCCACCATTATTGTTTTGCGCAACAGGAATAAAGATTCGTCCTCCCGCCAAAAAGCTACCCTCTTGACCACTGATTGCCATAATAGAAGGCTCAGCTAAAATTTTAACTAGACCATCACGCTTTTCAGCATCGACTGAAATTCCCTTACCATTTGTGCGTCCAATCGAAGGACCCTGAGCTCTAACAGCAGGGCTACCCCCAAGTAGGGTTTCAGTACCACCTGCAATTACTTCAGTCCCACCCACAATACTTCTTACTGGAGGAAATGTTGTGCCATCTACAGTAACTGACCCAAGTGTTTGTGATACTAAAGGTGTAACTAACACTTGCGATGCATTAGAGATAAATTGTGTCGGTCCCAATGCTGCTAAACCAAATAATGCGCCAGGAGTTGAAAAGAAGGGTGTTAGAAGTTTAAATTTATCTCCACCAAACGCGCCTTGAGCACCCAATCTATCTAATAGACTTTTAGATACTTCTGCAATTTTCACCTCCAGCATTACCTGTTGCTGCGCGCTAACCGACAACATATTAATTACCCTCGGGTTTACCCTGTCTTGGTTACTCATATTGCCGCTATTTTGTTGGTTTGCGTTCTGCATATTATTGTTATTATTTTGGCTTGTTTCGTCCTGCACAGGCATTAAAATACGCCTGACATAAGCGGCGGCAATATCCACTGCGCGGTTTGCAGTTAAAGCATCTTCTACAGTGCCTGTTAGCACAATAGAGTCTGCTGCTGCACTTACTTTAATATTTTTTTCTTCGGGCAAAAGTTCATTGATTGATTGTTGCAACCCATCTGGGTCAATACCCACGGTGACATCGATAATTGTGCAAGTGCCACTTTTGCCTTGAATAATCATATTGGTAGAGCCAATATCCATGCCCAATAAATACAAAGTTTGCGGTGCAATCATTTTGGCTTGAACCACTTGCTGGTTGCCTACGGTTCTGCTGGCCAATGGCTCCGGCAATTTAATCAGCGTGGATTTTCCAATCGGCAAATTCAGTTTAGCGGGGTTTGATATCTGGCCAGAACAAGTGCCTTCTACGGCAGGAATAATTTGCTCTTGAATATTGGCATTAGTAGATTTTACTGGCGGTTTAGCTGCAAATGATGGGCTTATAGCAAGGCTTAAACCGAAGACTAATAAAGATAGCTGCACTGATTTTTTTAGGCTAAAACTTGCGTGCGCGTTACGATATGACATTATTTACCCCTTTTATAATGCTTACATCATGTTTAGTTCTTGCTTACTTTTTATTGCTTATATTTTCATACTTCCATTTTTAATCTTATTTTTAATCGCTTATTGAAAACACTCTTTTGTTTCAGTTAAACCAGTAATCACTTTGGTACAGTTTTTGGGTGGGCTTGGGGCTTGTTTTTCTCTCACCACTACTTTTTTAATAATCACTTTTTGTTCAGGCGCAGCAGCTACTTGAACTGGTAATGGTTCCGGGTCTTTTAATTCCAGTAATTGGCTTTGGGTAATACCTGCGGTTTTGCTGTTTTCTACATCTGCCTGATTGCGCAACACCAAAGATAACTCGCCAATACTTCTGGCAAGGTCAATCATTTCGGCTTGTTCGGGGCTTACTTCTAAAGTCACAGCGTTCACTACTTTAGGTTTGGTTTCATCACGGCCAGCTTCTTGCGCCACAGCCAACACCAAAATATGTTCCAACACGATTTTAGAAATACTGCGTTCGTTTCTATCGGTATTTGCATTACTTTCAGCTTTTTCGGTGTTCACAATAATGTCGACAAAGTTACCGGGCAAAGCAAAACCTGCCACGCCAACCACATCGTTCACGCGCACGGTAATGGCGCGTTTACCTTCAGAAATCACAGCAGATAAGCCCCCTAATGAACCTTCTGGCGCTAATTTGCTGGCTAATACAGGCTCACCATCTTGCAAGCTAGTTTTTGTGACCCTGCCATTGAGTTTAGAAACATCAGAAAATGATTGCGGCGGCACATTGGCCGCTGGCCAATCGACCAGTTTAAACATACTGCTGGTTAATTTTTGACCCAAATTGATTTCTTGCGTGGCAACTACCACCTGGTTTACCTGTGCCGAACGTTGCTGCAACCATTTTGAGCCAATCACTACGGCGCCAACGGCAGCAATTAAAGCAATAATAAACATCATAATTCCGCGATAATTATTCATTGTTGTCTCAATTTATCAATAATGTGTTAAATGAATTTTTTTGAGCTTGTAAGTAACATGCAATAAAAGTGCCAACTGCAATTGCCTGTGCATAGGGCATTCTCCCAAGGCTGGTTTCGCTTGAACTAGATTCATAAAGTGGCTGACCAGTTGTTTTTTTAACAAAAATATTAAAAGCCAGCAATTTTATTGTTGTTATTAACTGACCTAATTTACCGTTATAAATCAGATACATAATCGCCATTAGACCGCCTGCAATTAAGCTATATAAAGCGGCAGTAATGACTAATGGGTAGCCTAAAAATCCGCCAACAGCCATCATTAACTTCACATCGCCTGCTGCCATACCGCGTAATAGGTATAGCGGAAAAAAGCATAAAAACCCGACAATAACGCCAAAAATCCAACTGAACGCGCCTGCGCTGCCTACATCAAGCAATTGAAAAATCAAGCTAAATACCAAGCCAAACAGCACAACAGTATTGGGAATTTTGCGTTTTGTTAAATCTGAATAGACAGCTAAAGCCAGCATAGTTAACAAGCCAGCTATTAGTGGTGGTGAAATTAAATAGTGCGTTAACATTTTATTTTATATAAAAAATGGCCCATAGTGACTATGGGCCAAATATTTTATGATACAACCGTATTGATGACTGTTGTCAATCTAGTTGCTAACCCAGGGTTCATTGCACCTACTACTACTACTACTACAGCCGCAACTCCTGCTGCTAATAACACATACTCAATTGTTGTTACACCATCTTCGTCTTTGATAAAGTTCATTAATGCATTCATGCTATTTCTCCTTTAAAGTAAAAATAAAACGTTGGCAAAAAATTAATCGTTTGGTAAAAATTTGTGCTTAATAAAATTTACAAAAATTTACATAAGCCGTAAGACAAATCCTACATTTGATTACAACAATATATATCCCCCAAATGGGTTATTGACACGCTTTTAGGCATAAAACAACCAAAAATCGCTAGCCCGTTTGGACTAATCATGCTTTTTTGCCACAATTTCAATGAATTTTTCCAAAAAAGTAGGTAATTTTTTATAGCTGTCAATAGGCAAAAAATTTACTTTTATTGTATTAAAACCTGCTTTCATATCGTTTTAATTCCAGATTTTTTTAATTAAATGGTCGTTTAATTAGACTATCTTTTAAATAAATGATCTAGGCTTAACTTGCCAGCGCCATTGAGCAATAACGGAATTAACATGATGATGTACAACAATGGCAATTTGTAGTTACCAAAACCATCTTGTTCGGGGTCGGAAATGCGATAGCCTGTTAGCAACTCTGACAAAGTGCTCCATTGTTCTGGCCAATGCACTGCAGAAATAGCGACAACGGTTAATATGATGAGCGAGATTGAAAAAAAGCGTGTTGCAAAACCAAGCGCTAAGGCAAACGCGCCAGCAATTTCAAAAAATGTGGCAATGCCCCAGCTAATATCGGGTGGCAATAAGTTGAACGGGAAAGGGAAAGAGATATCAGCAAACCAGTTGCTACCATGTAGTTTTTCAAAACCGGCTTCGCCAAACTCCCAGGCTAATATTAATCTTAAAAAAAGCTGGGGAAGCCAAGTGCCTAAAGCTTCGAGTTTTTGGCAAATAAATTGGTAAAAATAGACTAACTGACTGAATGACAACATTTTAGACTCCCCTTATAGTATTAAAAGGTTAGTCGCGTCACATTAAAAAGCCTTACACAGCTTTTTGGGTTTTCATTTCAGTGCTGGCTGAAAGTTTATTGATGGCGGGTTTAGTAATTAAATATTTGTAATACAGCCTAATAGCCAATAGGATGACAAGCACCACCGCATAAAAAAATGGTTCTGTAATATCTTTTTTAACTAACATCCAAAAATGTACAACAGCAAGAATGGCGATTAAATAAACCAGTTTATGCAGTTTTTTCCAGTTGGTTTTAAGTTTTTTAATCATCCAACTATTTGAGGTAGCTGCTAGTGGAACAGCAAGTACGAACGCCGCAAAACCCACTAATATGCGCGGGTGCTTGGCAACATCTTTAAATATCTCATCCCACATAAAAGCAAAATCCAGCCACACATAGGCAGTAATATGCAGGCAGGCATAAAAAAACATCCAAAGCCCAAGCAAGCGCCTTAATTGTATTGGCCAAACTAGCCCTGTAATCAAGCGAATTGGCGTCATGCTTAAGGATATGAGTAAAAATACCAGCGCCCAAGTGCCAGTAGAATGCTCGACAAATTCAATAGGATTTGCGCCTAAATTATCATTAAGACCCAGCCAGAAAAGGCGCGCAATGGGAAGAAGTGCGGATATCCATATCACCACTTTTACAAAAATAATGTGCTGCTTTTTCATAGAGATAATGGATTAACTATTTGAAATTAACTGAAAGCTTAACTAGAAATTTCGGTTTAAGTCCAAACCTGCGTACATTTGCCCTACTTGCTCTGTATAACCGTTAAACATTTTGGTTTTAATACGGCCACCAAATAATCCGCCGCCAATCGGCTTTTCAGAAGATTGCGTCCAGCGCGGATGGTCGACATTGGGGTTAACATTGGCGTAAAAACCATATTCTGAGGGGCCTGCTTTTACCCAAGTGGTTAAAGGCATTTTTTCAACAAACCGGATTTTTACAATCGATTTTGAGCTTTTAAAACCATACTTCCACGGCGTAACTAGGCGCACAGGCGCACCGTTTTGATTTTGCAAGAATTCGCCATACAAGCCCACGGCTAGCAAAGAAAGTGGATTAGTGGCTTCATCTAAACGTAAGCCTTCGGTATATGGCCAATCCAATATTGGCACGCGCACGCCTGGCATAGTTTGCGGATCATTCGCAGTTATAAACTCAACATATTTGGCATTGCCTGTGGGTTCAGCCCATTTAACAAGGCTTGCCAAAGATAGACCAACCCAGGGAATAACCATAGACCAGCCTTCTACACAACGCATACGGTAAATGCGCTCTTCTAAAGGTGCTAATTTAAGCAAATCTTCTATGCTGATACTTTTTGCTTTTTTTACCTCGCCTTCAATGCTAATTGCCCAAGGGCGTGGCTTAAATAATCTGGCTTGAATGGCTGGATCGCTTTTACCTGTGCCAAACTCGTAATAATTATTGTAAGTGGTAATGTCTTCGTATTTGGTGAGCTTTTCGCCAGCGCCATAAGCGGTTTTACTGTAACCGCTTATTTTTTGCCTTGTGCCGGCTTTAAACGCAACTTTTTCGGCAACTGGAGCATTCGCACGCCCGACTAAGCGTCCTGCACCTTCTGTTGCGCCGTTTATTACATTGGCAGCTTGTGCCTTACCAGATAAAAACAATGTAGAGCCAGCAGCCAAACCATAACCGGCGGCTTTAAGAAAGCTACGTCTATGCTCAAACACCTCGCGCGGGGTAATTTCGGATGGCTGGATATTGCTGGGATTACGCTGGGATTGATTCAAAATAATCATGAAAATATCGCCTTAAGTTAACTGGTTTGATAAAACGCTAATCTTGCTAATCTAGTCTTGCTGATAGGGATTAGTCGCTATTATTTGGATTTCCTTACACAGGACATTTGAAAATATACATGAGTTAAAATATGCAGAAATTAACCTGATTTAAAGACTTATTTTTGGCTGTTAATTTTGTTAAGTGAATCATCGATTTCAGCCAGCAAATCATTGGCGCCGATTTCTTTGGCCATTTTCTGTGAATCAGTCAACAAAATCTTAGCTGTCGCGGTATCGCCCATGGCAAATTTAGTCAGCGCTAATCCCATATTGGCTTTTGCTTCATAATAAACACCGCCATTGTCTTTGGCGAATTGGACTAATTTTGCATAGGCTTTTTCAGCATTTTGATACTCTTTTGCCACTGTATAAATGCGCCCCATTTCAAAATTGGCGTTTGCTTGCTGGTCCAAAGTGCCTGAGCGTTTTTGCATCAGGATAGCTTTCACTTGAAATTCAATCGCCAAATCATGCTCATTTAACGCGCTATATGTGTGGGCCAAGTTTTCATAGCTATCTGCACGTTCGTTATCGTTCATGGCAAGCTTTTCACCCGCTTTAAAGCTTGCCAATGCGGCGTTTAAATCATTCGCTAAAACTTGTGTTTTGCCAATTAAGTTATAGTTTATGTGTGCAAACTTCTGATTATTCTCTTGTAAAGAAAGCGCTAAGCTTTTGTTATAACTCGTTATTGCTGTTGCATATTGATTATTTTCTTTATGCAAATTACCAATTAGCAAATAAGCCACAGCTTGATCAAACGGCAGCTTTGATTGTTTAGCTGCCAGTTCTAAGGCGCTCAACGCTTCTGCGTAATTGCCCTGCGCGCCAAGCGCCCTGCCTTTACATAACAAGCCATCACGATCATTGGCATCTGATTTCAACATTTCATCTGCAATGCTGGCTGCTGTAACAAAGTCGGCTTGGTTTAATGCAAGTGTGCAACTGATGTTTTTATCAGTAGTTTCTGCTGCGTGCAGATTAAAGCTGATTAAAAACAATGTAATAAATAATTTATTTAATGTGATTTCTATTTTCATATTTGTATTTTAAAACAAAGAATTTTGAGGATTAATTGGTTCTGACGCGCCAATGTCGGGATTAGTTGCTTGTTGTGATTCTTTTAAATCTGGATTTTCAGATAACAGTTGCACGAGTGCTGCCTCATCAATCACAGCCACTCTTAAAGACAGGGCTTTTTCTAATTTACTGCCAGCGTCTGCCCCTGCGACCACATAGCTGGTTTTTTTTGAAACACTGCCGGTCACTTTGCCACCTGCCGCTTCAATCATGGCTTGCGCTGCATCGCGTGACAAATTGGGCAATGTGCCAGTTAATACAAATACTTTATCCAAAAATACACCAGCGGATTTTTGCTTACCCGCATTTTCTTGCCAGTTAACGCCTAATAACCGCATAGATTCAATCACTTGGCGATTATGCGGCTCGGATAAAAACTGCAATAAAGATTCGGCTACGATTGGCCCCACATCGTTCACCTGCAATAAAGCCTCAACATTCGCATCCAGCAAAGCCTGTAAATTGCCGAAATGCAGGCTTAGATCTTTAGCAGTCGCTTCGCCCACATTGCGAATACCCAGACCATAGATAAAACGTGCTAAGGTAGTTTTTTTGCTTTTTTGCAAAGCGTTAATCACATTTTGTGCAGATTTTTGCGCCATGCGCTCCAGATTAGCCAATGTTGCAACATCAAGCTTGTAAATATCATCTAGCGATTTGACTAAATCGGCTTCTACCAACTGATCCGCCAATTTTTCACCCAATCCTTCAATATCCATCGCGCGGCGAGAGGCGAAATGTGTGATGGCTTGTTTGCGTTGCGCCGGGCAAATCAAGCCGCCTGTACAACGCGCTACGGCTTCATCTAAAGGTCTTTCAATATGAGAACCGCATTCTGGACAGCTGTTTGGCATAGCAAATAAACGTACATTGGTGGGGCGTTTTTCCAGCACCACAGAAACCACTTCTGGAATCACATCCCCTGCCCGCCTGATGATCACCGTATCGCCAATGCGAATATCTTTACGGCGCAATTCATCTTCATTATGCAAAGTGGCATTGGTTACAGTTGCGCCACCTACAAAAACTGCTTTAAGCCTTGCTACTGGTGTGATTGCACCTGTACGACCCACTTGTACGGTAATATCTTCTATCAGCGTTTGCGCTTCTTCTGCTGGATATTTATGCGCAATCGCCCAGCGGGGGGCGCGCGAAACAAATCCAAGCTCATTTTGCTGATTAAACTGATTGACCTTGTAAACAACACCATCGATATCAAATGGCAAACTTGCGCGCTTTTTGCCAATATCGGCGTAATAATCCTGCAGGCCGGTTGCATTTAATTTAACCGCGCGCAGATCACTGACTGGAAAGCGCAAGCTGGTTAAATAATCCATGGCTTGTGCATGCGATTTGAGTATTGGGGTGCCGATTGCCTGACCCAAGCCATAAGCAAAAAAATGCAGAGGTCGTGTGGCGGTAATTTGTGGATCAAGCTGACGCAAACTACCTGCTGCGGCATTGCGTGGGTTGGCAAATAGCTTTGCACCTGACTTTTCTTGTGCAAGATTCAAACGCTCAAAATCGCGTTTTAGCATAATGACTTCGCCGCGCACTTCCAGCAATTTTGGTGGATTTGAACTGGTTAACTTAGTGGGGATTGCGCGAATGGTACGCAGGTTATGCGTGACATTTTCACCTCTATAGCCGTCACCACGGGTTGCACCTTGTGTAAGCATACCATCTTCATAGGTAAGGGTAATTGCTAAGCCATCAAATTTAGGCTCAACCGCGTATTCGATTTGTTCAATACCCAAAGCCTCTCGGATGCGTTTATCAAATGCTAAAAGCTCATCATCACCAAAAGCATTATTCAACGACAACATGGCTTGGCGATGCACAATAGTGCCAAAAGCACCAACAGCAACGCCACCTATCCTTTGCGTAGGGGAATCTACCGTAACTAATTGTGGGAATTGTTTTTCTAAATCAACAAGCTGGCGATACAAGCCATCATATTCACTATCAGAAATTGTTGGCGCATCTAACACATAATACTGGTAATCATGCTGCGCGATGATTGCAGCGAGTTCGGCTACCTGCTGGCGTGCAATCTCTAAGGAATCCATGAATCAAACTAATTGAAAAGACGCATGCTTGCTGGGCTGCCAGGCATAATGCCGCGTGCAACCATGGTCGCATGAATCACTTTGAGTTGCTGCCTGATTTTTTCTATTTGTAAATCGCCCAATGGTTTTTGGTTGTCATCAACCAATCGTGCATTTAAGCTATTACTGAGTTTTTGCGCCACGGTGATCATTTGATTAAACGCTTGTTCGCAATTTGGTACTTTGGGAATCTCTAATTGAAAAATCACTTCTTTTAACACGTTATTACGTAAACTTTCGGCGGTGAATGCTTGATTATTACCGTCTATCGCACAAAATAGCGGCAATTTAGTTGAGTGTGGGTCGTTACTGATGTAATAAAATTTACCGTCATTATTCAGTACCATGCCGTTTGCTTCTACCAAACCTCTAAATTTGGTGCCATGGATCGGCATCTCATGTTGCGCCACATGCACATTAATTAACTGGTCAACCTCAACGCAAAACTGGTCAATTTCCACTGCGCGGTTCAATACATCACCACTTCCCTGCCATTCAACATGCGCATTTAGTTCCAAGCCTGCGCTTTCAACCGCAAATTGAAATTTGTTTAACGCACTTTTTGTGACAGGACCGCCTCGGTCAGCAAGTTGTAAGCTGCAAGTAACTTGTTTAAACGTTAATGCACTGCCGTCCGCGTTTGCTGTATCTGTGTTCAAGGCATTATTTAAATCAACCAAATGCCATTTATCCTTGCTATCCAGCCCGTAAATCATCATCGGCAAAGCAATATCGTCAAGGCTTTCAGCCATGTCGTACAAGGCTTGGCTAGCAATATGATTAGTTACATATAAAATTGCGGTTAAATCAATCTGCGGATGCACCTCGCTTGGCAGCGAAGGTGGCGCATTATCCAACTCGTCTGCAGTTATCGATGGTTCAATTGGCTTGGGGCTGGTTCGATTGGACTTGAACGCTTGATTCACAGAACTGGCGTTTGAAACATTTTCATCAACTGAATGCGATTTTTCAACAGAGTCTTTTAATTCTTTTTTTGCAACTTCTGCATTAGTCGCTTGTTTGTATGGTGTTTCAATGACAGGCGCATCTTCTAATTCTGAATAGCTAAACGCAGTTTTGTCTGTTTTTGTCGCTGAATCAGCTACATCGTCCAGCACCTGGTGTTTGATTTTGCTGGGTAATTCGGCCAGCTCTTTTTCTACATAAGCATCGGTATCAATATAAAAATCTTCGGTTAACACATCTTTTTGCGGCACGATGAATTCGTTATTAACCTGTTTGTGCAGTTTCTTCTCTTGCAGCCAGTTATACACAAGCACGCCTGCAATAATAAACGCACCAAGGATAATCAATATTAGTTGTAAATCAGACATATTTTTTGTTTTATAACATTATTAAAGTTGCATGGGTTTATCAATTAATCTGCATTAATTCCATTGCAGATAATTGTAGTAAGTATTGTCGGTTTAATTGCACAATAACTCAAGTAAACAGCCTATATTCAATCGATCAGCCATTGACTTGACAGTTTTTTAAGCATTAAGTTGGTACAGACTTTGCAAATTATTAAGTACTCAAACTCATTGCGGCTTCAATATCTACATCGACAATACGTGAAACACCTGATTCTTGCATGGTAACACCAATGAGCTGCTGCGCCATTTCCATGGTGATTTTATTATGGCTGACAAATAAAAACTGCGTTTTTTCGCTCATCTTTTTGACCATGTGGCAGAATCGCTCCGTATTGGTGTCGTCCAGCGGCGCATCCACTTCATCCATCAAGCAAAATGGCGCAGGATTCAACCTGAATAATGCAAATACCAGCGCCAATGCGGTTAACGCTTTTTCGCCACCAGATAATAATTGAATAGTCGTATTTTTTTTGCCTGGCGGTTGTGCAAACACTTGCAGGCCAGTATCTAAAATCTCATCACCCAGCAATTCCAATCTAGCCTGGCCGCCGCCAAATAAAGTAGCAAACAACTCGCCGAAGTGCTGATTGGCGGTATTGAAGGTATGCATCAATTTCTCGCGCGTTTCGCGGTCAATTTTGCGAATAGCATCTTCCAGTGTCTCACTTGCTTGATGTAAATCCTGCATTTGACTATCTAGATAGGATTTTCGCTCGGTTTCCATGCTTAACTCTTGAATAGCGGCCAAATTCACTGCACCTAAATCGGTAATTTCCTGCTGAATCTGATTCAATTTTCGTACCAAATCACTGGTTTTTGTCGTTGCTAGCAAACCTGCCGCTAATTCGAGTTCATTTTGACCATTTTCAATTAAACCTGCTTGGCACTGTTCAAAGGTTAATCTCACTTGCTGTTCGTTTAAACGGCTTTGTTCCAAACTATCGCGCAGTGGATGCAGTTGCTGTTCAATTTGCATGCGCATACGCTCTACATTTTGCAGCACTTGTTCTTTTTCAACCAAATCATTACGCGCACTTGCCAATACTGTTTCACGCAATTGTTTACTATTTAGCGCCTCAACAAGATTGGCTTTTAAAGTAGCCATGGGCGTTAATACCAGTATTTGTTCTGACTCATTTTTACGCAATTCAATAGCTATTTTTTCTTCATTATTTACATTAATTTTATTGTTTATCTCAATGATTTTATTATTAATAATCTTAATGTTAAAGTAAATTTCTTGGTACTTTTTTTCTGTTATCTGCAATTTATCACGTACAGAAAAAAACACATGTTCTGCCTGTTTCCTTGCACTGTCATGATTATTCTTTGTTAATTCCAAAGCGTTAGCATGTGTTGTCAGTGCTATCAGCGCATCTTGTCTCAGCGTTTTGGCACTGACCAATTCAGCAAGTCTGGCTTTGGAATTCGCCATATCTGCCTGAATATTCTTTTCCCGCTCCAGTGCGCTTTGTCTCACCTGTTGCAGTTTAGATAATTCCAACTGTAATTGGTGCTGCGCTTGTGTGGCATAACGCAACTGCTGACTATGCTGCTGTTGCTCCTCGCGCGATTGTAATAATTGATGTTCGGCATCCTTAACTGATGCAGTAATAGTCTGCAACGCCGTTTGCAAATCAGGTAATTTATTCTGCAACTGCTCCAACTGCGCCTGACGCTCCAATACACCGCTTAATTGCGAATTTTCACCATGAAAAATCACGCTATGCTTGCTAAATATATCGCCTTGTTGATTGACCAGAATTTCGCCAAAATTCAATGCGGCGATGACTTTGTTTCTATCATGACTATTTTTTTCATTGTCCGCGGACAGTAAATACACGCCTGCCAGCCAATCTTCTAATATAGGTTGCAAATCATTGTCGGCCTGAATCACGTTGATTAGCGGTATTAAATCCAACTGTCGCTTACTGTTTGTTTGCTGATCAGTTGTGCTGTATCCCATCACTAAAAAGCCAGGCGGCCTGTCATAAACAGCGGCTTTGTCGGCTATTAAAGCGTTCAGTTTCGCGCCCAAAACAGCTTCTAAAGCCATATTCCAAGCTTGATCAACTTTTATTTTTTGCCATAAACGCACATTATTTTTTAAGCCTTTTTCTTGTAGCCAGCTATCTAATTTGCCAGCTGCATTTAATGATTGCTGCATTTTTTGCAATGTGAGAAATTCAGTTTCTGCTTGATTAAAACTGCGCTGCGCTTGGTTTTGCTGATCACGCAATTGATTAATGGCAAGTTGCATTGCCGATTCATCTGCTGCGAACTTTTGTACAAGCTGTTCGATTTCAAGCACATTTTGCTGTGCCTGATTTAAGGCAATTTTACTATTTTCCAATTGCGCTTCATCGGGTATCGCCAAATTTGCAAAGTCGCTCTCAAAGCGTCGAATGCGTTGTGTGTTTTCAAGAATATTTTGTTCTAAATAATGTATGCCACTGCTTTCGAGTTGTATTTTCTGCTTGGTATCTTGCAAAATCTGTTGGCTGTTTTGCATCCCTTCATTAGCGGTTCTAAGTACGGCTTGTTTTTCGGGCAAAGTCAGTTTCAGCTCATCAAGCGATTGTTGTGACTGTTGTTCCAGCGATGTTGCTGCTTGCAACTCATTGTTTAATTGGGCCAAATTTTGTTGCAAAACCTCACTACTATTTACATTGCGTTCTAAAGACTGCGCTAGCTGCTGCAATTGTTGCGTCACGCGATCACGTGCATCTGCATTTTGCTTAACCTGGTTTTCAAGATTTGAAACCTCTGCAT
>JAZKEJ010000160.1:0-22649 GCA_040387095.1 Pseudomonadota bacterium
TATTCAAGTTCTAGTTTTTGGCAATTAATCATTGCTATTCCAGGTACTATTTTAGGGTTTACATTGCTAATTTCACTGTTGGCGCATTTTTTCGGGAAGCCTGAAGCGCCTGCTGAAGCTACACCAGAGCCTGTTGCGATAGAGGCTAAAGTTGAAGAGGCCATTAAGCCAGTTGCTGAAGTAGAAGTGGCAGCTGCAAGCAGTGGCGCAGGTGTTGAAAGAAGTGGTGAGGAAGTCACTAAAGCGGTTTGTGCGATGTGCCACGCGGCTGGCTTGATGGCTGCACCAATGATCGGCAATAAAGAGCAATGGGCACCGCGTATTGCCTTAGGCTATGAAACATTGGTTAAGCATGCGATTGAAGGTATCCGCAATATGCCAGCGCGTGGCGGCAATCCTGATTTAACAGATGGTGAAGTTGCAAATGCAGTTGCACACATGGCAAATGCATCAGGCGCTAGTTTTGAAGCACCAAAACCCGCAGCAACCGAAGCCGCTCCAGAGAGCGATGCAGCACCAGATACTCCAGCAAGCTAATTTTTAAGTTAACTTAAATGTTCAGTAAAAGCCGCTTATTGATTTGAGCGGCTTTTTTGTTTAGCACTGAATAAAATGAACAGTAAGCACCTATAATCAAATTATTATGGCAACTTATGCAATAGGCGATATTCAAGGCTGTTATTATGCTTTTACAGCCTTACTCAATCAGCTGGAATTTAATCCAGAAATCGACCAGCTTAGATTAGTTGGTGATTTGATTAATCGTGGTATGGGTTCATTAGAAGTATTACGTTACTGTCATCAGCATCAGTCTTGCGTTAAAGTTGTGCTGGGCAACCACGATTTACATGCTTTAGCGGTAGCACATCAATTAAAACAAGCGCATAAAAGTGATACTCTGCAAGCTATTGTTAATGCGCCAGATGCACATCATTTACTTAGTTGGCTTCGTCATCAGCCTCTTATGTTGCTTGATAGTGATAAGCAGGGTGATGCTTACGCTGTTGTGCATGCAGGATTATTGCCGCAATGGAACATTCAACAAGCGCTTACTTATGCTCATGAAGTAGAAACTGCCCTACAAGCGGAAAATTATAAAGAATTTTTAGTCGGCATGTATGGCAACAGTCCCAATGTTTGGCACGACAAATTAACTGGGATGGATAGGTTAAGAGTCATTACTAACGCGATGACACGCATGCGAATTTGCAGCACTGACAGTGAAATGGAATTTGCCTTTAAAGGTGAGTTACAAAATGTGCCAGCAAACTATATGCCTTGGTTTAATGTAACCAGTCGGCAATCCAAGACAACAACAATATTTTGTGGGCATTGGTCGGCTCTTGGTTTAAGCCAGCGGAATAACGTAATCTCACTAGATACAGGCTGCCTATGGGGTGGCCAGTTAACAGCTATTTGCATTGAAACTGGCGTAATTACCCAAGTCCAGCATGATGAGAGGGATTCGACTCAGACGCCAGCTTGGTAGTGATGGAGTCATGAGCTTGCTGAGTTAAGTCTCGTCTATTTTGCTTACTTGCATCAATTGGCGCCAAAAAATGCAATGTAACTCTAGCGTTTTTAACATTAATGATTTGCCGCATTGATTCAACTAAACCTATTTCGCCGGCATAAGCCATTTTGGTGTTAATACTACCATCTAAATTGGCATAGCGAATAGCCACCGGCCAAATAGCAGTGTTTGTATCAATGGCAGCTTGTAGCACGCTGCTTTTAAAGCTTAAAGTGTGCGTGCCGTCAGTCGTCGTTCCTTCAGGAAAAAAACAGAGGTTATCGCCCTGTACTAAACTTTCCGTAGTGATTTTCACAATTTTGCCTGCTACCTGTTTTTTGCTTCTATCGATAAATAACGGATTAGCTTTATAAGCCAAATAGCCGAATATTGGCCAGCTTCTAATTTCTGCCTTGGCAATAAAGCGCAATGCAATTTGACTGTTGAGCGCATGAATATCTGCCCAAGAAACATGGTTAGCTACAAACATGATGCCTTTGGTAGAAACGGACGGCAAATTACCTGTTGTGACGACCTTAATGCCAAATGCCCGCAACAAACCACCACACCACCATTTAATTAGCGATAGTTTGGATTTTTTGCACAAGAAAGGCAATATCGCAGCTGCGATGATTAGCCCAGTAATGGTATGCAAGAAAATGCGTATTATTCGATAAATCCGAACAATGAAATGGCTGTTTTGTTGCAAATTATTTTAAGAAATGCGAAGCATATCGGCTGTTGATTTTAGATAAGGGTAACATTACCAGCATATCAGCCGTATTGAAATAGGCATCCCACGCAGGTTCTCCACAAATATAAGCGCCAAGCCTTAAATAACCTTTAATCAGCGCCGGACAAACAACTTGCATCTGTTGATTTAATGCATGAATTGGAAGTGGTGTGTGTGGAAAAACACGGTATTCGGCAGGTGATAAATGCTCATCTTTAAGCTTAAGATAGAGACTCGCTGCCATGTGTCCGCCATCATTAATTGGCACGCTACCGCAACCAATCATGTATTCATAATTGTGCATTTGCATATATTTAGCTAAGCCTGCCCATAACATGGTGATGGTGCCGCCATTACGATAATTTTGGTGCACGCAAGCACGGCCAACTTCCACCATACTTGGGAATAAATGTGATAAACGTGTCAGATCAAATTCACCTGCTGAGTAGTAACCACCAGCTTCATTGGCTTTTTCTGGGGTTAAAATGCGGTAAGTGCCAATAACCTGATGTGTGACGCTTTCGCGCACTAGTAAATGCTCGCAAAATGCATCAAAACCATCAATATCCAACCCACCAGTGCCAGAAAGTTGCGCACCCATTTCTTCGGAAAATACTTTGTAGCGTAAACGCTGCGCTTCTGCAACTTCTGCAGGATTTCGTGCCAAACTAATGGTTAAGCCTCTTTGCTGGCGGTTAGATTGTAATGCTAATGAATTTTCTAATTGTCTGTCAGACATAACATCTCTCCTTTATTTTGAGAGATGTTATGTGTCTAAGATGAATGAATCATGAAAAATATATGACTAAATGGTGACAACATAAATGACTAGGCTGCCCCCAAAACTTGCGCAGGCAAAAATATCGGCCTAGTGCGTGACGCGAGAAGTATCTGCGTTTTCAACAATGCGTACTTTATCGCCCGGTTTAAATTCTTCGTCAGCTTCTTGTACAATAGCAATCATTGCGCCGCCATCTAATTTAACGGTAATTTCAACGCCATCTTCGCGCGTTAAGCCTTCTTCAGCAGCAGAACCTGCAAGACCGCCGACAACAGCACCAATGACAGCCGCAATTGCACTGCCACGACCACCGCCAACTGAGCTACCTGCAATGCCACCAACCGCACCGCCAGCGATAGTCCCTACTGGGCTTTTAGTTCCTTCTAACTGAACCGTACGCACGCTTTCGACCACACCAGTTTTTACCGTTTGTACTTTGCGCGCATCATCACGCTTGTAAACATTGCCAGAATTAGAGCTTGCACAAGCAATGGTTAAAATAGCCAACATTGTTATAGCCAATAATTTTAAAAATTGCATCATGAGATTCCTTTGATTGTTAAGCTTATTTGTCACAAATATTAATATTTAGTCACTTCATTTGATATTTGGTTTTGTTAACAGCTGTTTTTTCACATTTATAAAGATCAGTTTAATTGATTCTTGCTTATATTCTCTTGCTCTACGCTGACTTCCGCTATTAATGCCTGTGCATAGACATTTTCAATTTCAATACGTGTTGGCTGATGATTTTGCCCGCCTCGGCTCGCAATTTTAATCGCGCCCATGGTTGAGGCTAATCTTCCACAGGTAAGCCAATCCCAACCGTTAGCAATGCCATATAATAAACCCGCACGATACGCGTCTCCACAGCCTGTTGGGTCAACAACCTTTTCAGCTCTAACGCATGGCACTTCATGGCGTTTACCATCAGCATAAATATGCGATCCACTGGCGCCCAGTGTGACAATTAATGCTTTCACCTTGCTGGCCAGTTGCTCAAGGCTTAAGCCTGTTTTATCCTGCAATACTTGTGCTTCATAGTCATTCACCGCCAAATAAGTCGCCATTTCAACAAAATGTAGCAGTTCTTCGCCATTAAACATCGGCAAGCCTTGACCAGGATCAAACATGAAAGGAATGCCTGCCTCAAAACATTCTTTAGCATGCTGAAACATTCCATCTCTGCCATCGGGTGCAATAACTGCCAACGTCACCTGTTTAGCATCCTTTACGCTATTTTGGTGTGACTCCACCATTGCGCCAGGATGGAACGCTGTGATTTGATTGTCATCGATATCCGTTGTAATAAATGCCTGAGCAGTAAAGCTATTGGTGATTGTTTTGATATGGTCAACGTTTAAATTGTTTTTACTTAACCAATCATGATAAGTAGAAAAGTCTTCGCCAACCGTTGCCATGATAAGTGGCTTGCCATCCAATAGTTGCAAATTATAGGCAATGTTTCCCGCGGTGCCACCAAACTCCCGGCGCATTTCAGGTACGTAAAAAGCTACGCTTAAAGCATGAATTTTATCGGCCAGAATATGGTTTTTAAATTGATCTTGAAACACCATAATGGTGTCAAAAGCGAGCGAGCCACAAATAAGCGTATGCATAAAGATACCGTTTTTTAAAACGATATTATCTTAGAGCAAGCATGGACTAGGCAAGGAGAGTTTTACGAGTGCAGAGATAAAACTCAGGCAAAAATCATTAACAATTGATAATGATTTGAAAGATAGCTGAATTAAGATTGTTTAATTGCGCCATCAATTAAGATTTTAGCGGCTTTTTTGGCATATTTGATTGCGCCTGAACCACGTTTCATTTGTTCGGCTTGCGCGGCACCTTCAAACAATAATGACAGTTGCAGCGCCAAACCATCTGCATCTTTAATATTGGCATCAGTTGCCAATTTGCCGATGAATTGTCTAAACTCACGCGATTGCAATGAAGATAATTTATGAATAGCATTTTCTTCATTCGGAAATTCTGCCGAAGCTTTAATAAAACCAACACCAATAAATGCAGATGAATTAACCCATTCTTCAATATAATCAAACAGCAATTGAATTTTTTCAGCAGGTTTTTTAGTGCCTGTATTTAATTTTTCATTTAACCAGCTTTGAAAGTCTTGCTGGCTCTTTTGCAAAACTTCAATGATTAACTGTTCTTTGGTGTTGAAATACTTATACAGCGTCATTTTGGTTGTGCCAGCAACGGCAACAATCGTGTCCACACCAGTTGAATTGATTCCTCTAGTGTGAAATAAGTCGGTTGCAACCAGTAAAATTCTGTCTTTTAAAACGCTCATAAATGCAGTATAGCATGAGATTAATTGGGTTTGTCAATATATACATATGAGTAATAATTTGAGTCTAATAATAATTTAAATTAATTTTAAGTGACTAATATTAATAGTAAAAATTAATTAAATTTTATATCGTACATAATTTATATACTGATTTGTATACAATTAAACTGATTTAAAGCGGAGATGGAATAGAAAATAATCTATGAAAATGACAGCGTGGATTTAACGAATAATCAGATCAAACAAAGCCGCAGGTTTTTAAGATTAGCCTCTGGAATTAGCCATCAACATTGGGGTGTAATTGCAGCGCACCATCTTTAATAATTGGTGCACCAATTTTTGGTCCTCAACATTTGTGGAAATTTGCCCCAGCACAATATTTTCAAAATACACTTTTTTGTAAGAGTCAGGTAGCTGCAGTGCTTCAATTAGCTGGCAATTGCCTTTGCGCATTTGATCAATCTGGCCAATTAATGCAGAGGTTTGTTGTGGGCTTGCAATCGTGCTGACATTGACAACAATTGGACTTGGCTCAGTTTGAGCAATTTCTGGATGAACTTTGAAATTGGGTTTGTTTAATATAAACATACTGCCAACCACCACAGATATGCCTAAAACGCTGGCGGCGATTGCATAAGCGTATGAATTTATAATGCGAAATTCTTTTTCAGTTTGTGCGGCGATTAGTGCATGCGCAGCATTTTTAGCATGAATCAAGCTTAATGAATTATTGGCTTGAAGTTTTTCTTGTGCGGCAGCTACGGCCATAAAATACAATTGACTTGCCAACATTTCAGGCATTGCCGCGCCTGCTTTAGCGGCTTCTAAAGTTAAGAAATCTTGTAGTTGATGATTAGATGTTACTGGAGTTGTTTGAGTTGGATTATTGGTTTGGCTAAGGCTGGGTGCGTTTAACCAATCCTCTAAAATATCAAACAAGCTTAAAAGTCGCACTTGCGGTTTGTTGCTCGATTTTTTGAGCATATCAATAAGCCAGATTGAGTTGATTAAGTCTAAATTATCCATATTTGACCTTAGAATGGTTTGACAACAACCAAAATAACAACTGCAAATAATATTAATACCGGCAGTTCATTGAACCAGCGATACCAAATATGGCTGCGCGTATTTTTTCCATGTGCAAAATCACGCATTAATTTTCCACAATAAACGTGGTAGGCAATTAAGACAATAACCAGCACCAGCTTAGCGTGCATCCAATTACCGCTGATGCCATAACCCAGCCAAAGCCAAGCACCAAATATAAGCGCCAGTATGGCCAACGGCAACATAAAGCGATATAACTTATGCTCCATTAAAGTCAAGCGCTCTCGCGTGGCGGCATCAGTTACCATGGCATGATTCACAAATAATCGCGGCAAGTAAAATAAGCCAGCAAACCAGCTGATCACGAAAATGAGATGGAATGCTTTAATCCAAAGCATTATTTAGCCAATTCCACATCCAATAATTGCGTTAACTTAGCAAAGTCCAACTCGCCGATGGTGCGTTGCAATTGATTGCCTTGCTTATCAAAAATATACGCTGTAGGTGTTAAATTCACGCCACCAAACGCCTGCGTGATTTCAGATAAGCCGTCATGCATCACCGGAAAAGGCAATGCTTTTTGCCGTGTGTAGTTAAGCACTTGTGCGGGCGGATCGTAAGGCATCGCAACCGAAATGATTTCAAAGCCTTTCGCTTTGTAACGGTTATAGGTGTTGATTAAATCCGGCATTTCTTTAATGCAGCCAGGACAATCGGTCGCCCAAAAATTAATCAATACGACCTTGCCTTTTAAGTCCGTCATACTGATTTTTTTGCCTTCAATCGTAGTGAAGGTAACATTTGGCGCCTGTGATTTACTGTTAAGACTAAGACCCAAAAATACCAGCAAGGCCAATATTGCGACAGGAATGACTAATTTTTTGATGGTTAACATACTGTAATTTTAACGCTTTTCGCACATAATTGTTATGAATAAACTTATCGATAACCACAGAACGCTTGTAGTTATTTGGTGGTCTACTGCATGTTATAATTAATCATCAAATTTAACCAATTTTTATCCACAAAATCATTCATAAGATTAAGCACAAGCATAAATGAACGCACCTATTCCAGCGGAAATTTTACATTCGGAACCAATTCCTGCAGTTCGCCTGCGCGAAATCCCTTATAACTACACCTCATTTTCAGATCGCGAAATCGTGATTCGGTTTTTGGGTGAGGAGATTTGGGATGTTTTAAACGTGTTGCGTGGTGAGCGTAAAACGGGACGTAGCGCACGTATGTTGTTTGAGGTGTTGGGCGACTTATGGGTGGTGAGCCGTAATCCTTATTTGCAGGATGATTTGCTGGATAATCCAAAACGTCGTAAAGCTTTAATTGACGCGCTTTACCATCGCATCAAAGCGATTGATGAACGCAATATTAATGGCGATAGCAGTGGCAACGAAAAAGTACAGAAGCTGGTCGCCGCTGCGACTAAAGCAGTTGAAAAGTTTGCTGAAGACTTTCGTCAAACCTATGATCTACGCAAGAAAGCCTTAGCGAAATACAGCAAAATTACACGCAAAGATAATATCCAGTTTGATGGACTTGCTCGCGTTTCACACGTGACAGATGCGACCGACTGGCGCGTTGAATATCCGTTCGTGGTGCTTAATCCGGATACTGAAATTGAAATCGCCGCATTGGTAAAAGCCAGTATCGAATTAGGTTTAACTGTCATCCCGCGCGGAGGCGGTACAGGTTATACCGGCGGTGCAATCCCGCTTACGCCATTATCTGTGGTGATTAACACAGAGAAATTAGACCGTCACACTGGCGTGCAAATGCGCACTTTGCCTGGAGTAGCGCGACAAGTTGCTACCATTGAATGCGGTGCAGGCGTGGTCACGCGTCGCGCGATGGAAGCAGCAACTGAAGCGGGTTTAGAGTTTGCCTGCGACCCGACTAGTGCGGACGCGAGTTGTATTGGCGGAAACGTTGCCATGAATGCTGGCGGCAAAAAAGCAGTGCTGTGGGGTACTGCACTGGATAACTTGGCCTCATATCGTATGGTGACGCCTGATGCGACTTGGATGGAGGTGGAACGCCTCGATCATAATTTAGGCAAAATTCATGATATTGAGATGGCGAGATTCAAAATCACGCGCTTTGATATCGACTTAAAAACGCAAATAGGTGAGCCGGAAATTATTGCCATTCCCGGGCCAAGCTTTAGAAAAGTGGGCTTAGGTAAAGATGTAACCGATAAATTTCTGAGCGGCCTGCCCGGTATCCAAAAAGAAGGTTGCGATGGCTTAATCACCAGCGCGACATTCATTTTGCACCGTATGCCAAAATATGTGCGCACCATTGCATTGGAATTTTTTGGTAACGTGTCACATGCCGTGCCTGCGATTGTTGAGATTAAAGATTATCTTGACGCAACGGCTAAACCCAATCCCGCCACTCCTAACAAGCCGTTGGTTATTATGGCCGGCTTGGAACACATGGATGAGCGCTACATCAAAGCGGTTGGCTACGCCACAAAAGCGGCAAGACAGCAGCGCCCGAAAATGGTGTTGATTGCCGATATCGCTTCCGATGATGAAAATGCAGTAGGCGAAGTCGCCTCTGCAATGGTGCGTATGTGCAACGCCAGAAATGGTGAAGGTTTTATTGCGGTATCCGGTGAAGCGCGTAAGAAATTCTGGTTAGATCGCGCCCGTACAGCAGCCATTGCCAAGCATACCAATGCATTTAAAATTAACGAAGACGTTGTGATTCCTTTGCCAAAACTGGGCGAATATTCTGATGGCATTGAGCGCATCAATATTGAGCTTTCCATTCATAATAAACTCAAGTTAGTCGATGCGCTTGAGGCGTTTATGCAGACAGATTTACCGCTGCAAGCAGATGAAGATGGTAATGCTGACGCGCAAATGGTGCACTCTAAACAGGTGATGGCATTACAATTACTGCGTGATTTACGCGAGAAATGGCGTTTAATTCTAAATACTCTAGACGAGCCCGTCAGCGTCTTGGGTGAACTCGGCAAGCCTTATTTCCAATATGAGAATGTATTCCGTGCTGTGCAATCTTACGATTTACGAATTTCTTGGAAGCGTGAACTAAAACGCCCGATGGAAGAGATATTTGCTGGTCGCGAGTACCAGAAAATATTGACACGCTTTGATGAAATTCATAAAACCGTACTCAAAAGCCGCGTCTTTATTGCCCTGCATATGCATGCAGGTGATGGCAACGTGCACACCAATATTCCTGTGAATTCAGATGATTACGGCATGATGAAACAAGCGCATGACGCAGTTGACCGAGTGATGGCGCTCGCCAAAGGCTTAGATGGCGTGATTTCTGGTGAACACGGCATTGGCATCACCAAAATGGAATATTTGGACCAATCAACGATTGATAGCTTTACGTCTTACAAAAATAAAGTAGATCCAAACGGCCACTTTAACAAAGGTAAATTATTGGCTGGTTCTGGGCTTGAAAATGCCTATACGCCAAGCTTTGGCTTATTGGAGCAGGAATCTATTATCATGGAACAATCCGCCATTGGCGAGATTGCCGATGATATCAGCGATTGTTTGCGTTGCGGAAAATGCAAACCCGTTTGTACCACACATGTGCCGCGCGCGAATCTTTTATATAGCCCGCGCAACAAGATTCTAGGTACATCACTTTTAATTGAAGCTTTTCTTTATGAAGAGCAAACGCGGCGCGGTATCTCGCTGAAACATTTTGATGAGTTTAATGATGTCGCTGACCATTGCACGGTTTGCCATAAGTGTTTAAACCCATGCCCTGTGGATATTGATTTTGGTGATGTATCCATCAAAATGCGCAATTTTTTACGCGTGCAAGGTAAAAAACAGTTTAATCCGGGCACTGCCGCTGGCATGCTGTTTTTAAATGCCAAAGACCCGGCTACGATTAAATTTATTCGTACAACCATGATTGGTTGGGGTTATAAAGCACAAAATATTGCACATTTTTTTGCAAAAAAACTCGGCTTGCTTAAAGACAAAATTCGCCCACCAGCAACCGTTGGTAAGCCAGAGATTAAGGCGCAGGTGATTCATTTTATCAACCGACCTATGCCAAGAAAAATGCAGTCTAAAACCTCACGTGCCATGCTCGGTGTGGAAGATGACAGCATGATTCCGGTGATTCGTAATCCGCAAAAAGTCACAGAAGACAGTGAAGCAGTGTTTTACTTCCCTGGTTGTGGCTCTGAGCGTTTATTCTCAAACGTGGGTTTAGCCACGCAGGCAATGCTATATGAAGTGGGTGCAATCACCGTATTGCCGCCTGGTTATTTGTGTTGCGGTTATCCGCAAACTTCTGCCGGAAATCACGACAAAGGTCAGGAAATTACCGCAGATAACCGCGTATTGTTTCATCGTGTCGCTAACACCTTGAATTATTTGGATATCAAAACAGTTATCGTGTCTTGCGGTACCTGTATGGATCAGCTGCAAAAATACGAATTCGAGAAAATATTCCCTGGATGCAGATTATTGGATATCCATGAGTATCTGATGGAAAAAGACATGCGCTTACAGACGGTGACTGGTACGCGCTATATGTACCATGACCCATGCCACACGCCAATGAAAACGTATAAGCCGCTGGAAGTCACCAACAAGTTAATGGGGCAGGATGTACAACTGAATGACCGTTGTTGTGGTGAGAGTGGTACTTTCGCCGCTGCCCGCCCTGATATTGCTACGCAAGTCAAAATGCGTAAACAGGAAGAGCTGGAAAAAGGCATGCATAAAATGGGCTTAACCGTTGGCAAGCCCGAAGAAAAGGTGAAAATCCTGACCAGCTGTCCAAGCTGTCTGCAAGGTCTGGCACGTTATGGCGATGATACAGGCATAGAAGCAGATTATATTGTGGTTGAAATGGCGAAGCATATTCTGGGTGAAAACTGGATGGAAGAATATGTGGATAGAGTGAATAATGGTGGGATAGAGAAAGTGCTGCTTTAACCCAAATTACTGCCTTTTAAGTGTTTAAAGCATTGCTTCTGTAAATAAGTTGAACAGCGTTTAGATCAGAGAATGTCTGAATTAAATATAAAAAAAGCACAGTAGTCTTTGTAAAACTCAGCAAGAATTCCCGGCGAAGTATTTGCTTCTTGGGCGATGCGGTTGTTTATTATTAATGATTTAAACACATCAATATGAAAAGCTGTATCTACAAGATTTTCTTCTTAATATACTGCCTGTCTGCCAATGTTGCTAACTCAGCGACTCTGGTTGGATGGTCAAGCATGGGACTAAATACCTATACTGCAGGTCCGTTTAGCCAGCATCAGCCTTCTGGCAGCTGGGCTCCTCCAAGCTCTCAAATTGTAGGTGGCTTTTCTGCTGCTGAAAAAGCTGCCGATGGAAGTTTTATCTTTTTAATTGATACTGGGTTCGGCCCGAAATCGTCTTCTTTAAGCTCGTTGCTGGGTCTGTATGAATTAAAAATTGATTTTAACGATTTCCAAGGCAACTACAAAAATACCGAAGTTTCAAAGCTAATCCGCTTCAATGATATTGACAACAAGCTTAGCTTCGCTAAACAAGCTGATTTTGAATTCTACGGTAATGATCAGAAAAATAACCCTGTCGATGCATTAATAAAGAAAGCTAAGTTATTAACTGGCGGAGATATTGATCCTGAATCCTTTCGTGTGGATTACAAAGGCAATTTATGGGTTGGTGACGAGTTTGGTCCGTTTTTAATTAAGCTGGATAAAACCGGTAAGGTTTTAAGGCAAGAAATTTCCATCCCTAATATCACCTCTCCCGAGAATCCACTCCTAAAAACGGCAGATGTTCCGGCTATTAAAACGACAGCCGGCTTAGAGGGTATGGCAATTAACCCCCAAGGCAATAAGCTTTATCCAATGTTAGAAAAACCTGTCATTGGCGACCCTGAAAAAACGTTAAGAATATATGAGTTTAATGTAGATTCAGAGCGTTTTGAAGAAGGATATTTTTTATATAAATTAGATGGTAGAGCGACTGAAATAAGAGAGTTAGTGGCTATAAATGATCAGGAATTTTTAACCATAGAACAAAATGAGAGTTGGGGTTCAAACGGACATGTTAAAAAAGTATATTGGCTTTCGATTGCCGATGTAGAAAAATATGGATATGTCAAAAAAATAGAAATAGTCGATTTAATGAATATTTCTGACCCAGTTGATTTGAATAAGGATGGGAAAACTACATTCACTTTTCCGAAGTTAACCATTGAATCAATAGTAATTCTAGACAAAGATACTTTATTGATTACAAATGATAATAACTTCGGGGAAAGAACAGAGTTTATTAAAGTACGCTTGAATGAACCGCTGAACTTGAAGCATTTTAACAGCCCTAAATTGAACACAAATGAATGGGAGCAGCGTGATAAAAATTACTATGCATGGCAAGGCTATCACGCTAAAAATCTTGAGTGGATTAATATAGCGGCGATTTTCTTGATTTTTTTAACTGTAATAGTAACTACATTTAAAAAAATCCATTTAAAAGCGGATGGCATATTTCATTGGCTGATATTGTCTGCGGTGATATTAACCTTATTTTTATATGATTATCTTAGCTTGTATTACTACGCAACCCAATCTTTTAGAGATGTGTTTATTGATTTTGGTTTGTATCAAAACCGAGGCCCGACACAACGTTCAATGATAATAGCTATTGTGGTGGCGACTGCAATATTGCTTTTTGCTGCATTGTTTTATTATAAAAATAAATATACAAAATATTCTATGGTTGTCATCTGTATGTTGCTAGGTTTAAAAGGTACGCAGTTTGTGTCATATCATCGCATTGATATTATTACGGATTACTCATTAGGTATTGGGCGAGTGTTTGATTGGATTGAATGTTTTTTTATTCTATTATTATTTACAGCAGTCATTCATGATCGTAAAGTTAATGCTTAAAAATACTGTTAGGCTAGATGTTTCGATGCAACGGTTTAAGAAAGTTTAACGTTGCATATTGGTGATCCTAGCATAGCTGGTTGGCTAATCCTGCTCGCTTATTTGGCGGTTGTATGTCGCTGTTATTTACAATACACGCAAGCCAAAACAGAGCTGGTAGACCCTTATTTTTGGCTGGTGGTCGGCGGTTTTGTGCTGCTGTTAGGTATCAATAAACAGTTGGATCTACAAACTGTGTTTGAAGTGGGAATGAAAGATTTAGCTAAATCAAACGGCTGGTATGCTCAGCGCAGGATCATGCAAACAGCGTTTGTGACCATGCTAGGCATAGGCCTATTAACCATATTGATTATGCTGCGCGGCATGTTGGCAAAATCCTGTCGCAATCATAAAACCGTTTGTTTAGGGGTGCTTTTACTTTGTGTTTTTATTGTGCTGCGCGCGGGAGCATTCAATCATTTAAGTTTTTTAGACACACAGTCTTATTGGGGATTTAACGCGCATGCCTTGTTGGAATTAACAGCCTTGTGCGTTATTTTTTATGGTGCTCGTTTAAGTAAATATACACACAAAAAAACTTCAACCCAGCCAGTAGCATTCGCATTTTGTGCCAATAATGGAGACAATGTATATTGTCCATATTGCAGCATGCAAGCGGCTGCTAAAGCGGCAGAAGGGCGTCAGTTTAAATGTAAAGCTTGTGAGGCTATGTATACTGTGCGCATCCGTTAATCTTCACATCAAACCTGTTCACTAACTCGCTTAAGATAGCATTATGAATTACTACCAACTTGCCAAGCCCTTGCTGTTTCAATTAGATGCTGAAACCGCGCATGACATCACCTTAAAAAGTCTTAAATTCGCTGAAAAATCTGGCTTATTAGCACTTTATCCAAAGCCACCCATTTGCCAACCAAGACAAGTGATGGGATTAAGTTTCCCCAATCCGGTCGGCCTTGCAGCAGGTCTGGATAAAAATGGTGCAGTTATCGACGGCATGGCTGCATTGGGTTTTGGTTTTATTGAGGTGGGCACTGTTACACCACGCGCACAACCAGGCAATCCTAAGCCGCGTTTATTTAGGGTGAAAGAAGCGCAGGGTGTGATTAATCGCTTTGGCTTTAATAATTTAGGTGTGGATAATCTCGTTAACAATGTAAAAGCCAGCAAATTTAAAGGCATTTTGGGTATTAACATTGGCAAAAACTTTGATACGCCTATTGAAAATGCAGTCAATGATTATTTGATTGGTATGCAAAAAGTGTATGCGCATGCCAGTTATATCACAGTCAATATATCCTCACCCAACACTAAAAATTTACGCGCGTTGCAAGAGAAAGAGGCGTTATCCAGCTTGCTTGCCAGTTTGAAATTGGAGCAAAATAAACTAGCGCAGCAACATGCTAAATATGTGCCAATCACTTTAAAAATAGCGCCTGATTTAACAAAAGAACAGGTGATTGAAATTGCCGATTTATTGATGCATCACCAGATGGATGGCGTGATTGCCACCAATACCACGTTGGCGCGTGATGTGGTAAAAGGTATGAAAAATGGCGATGAAACAGGCGGATTATCGGGCGCGCCAGTGCGTAACCAGTCGACGATTGTCATTCAGCAACTCTCAAAACAGCTGCAAAGTGCATTGCCAATTATTGGCGTGGGCGGTATATTAAGTGGCGCAGACGCTGTGGAGAAAATCGCAGCAGGCGCGAGTTTAGTGCAGATTTACAGTGGGCTAATTTATAAAGGGCCTAAACTAGTGCGTGATATTTGCGAAATATTAGGCTAATTAAATCATAAGCTTAAGCTATTTTTTTTGGATTAAAAATAGTGTTAAGTTGTTAAAGTTTGTATGCTTCCAATTTTATATTCCTACCGTCGTTGTCCTTACGCCATGCGCGCCAGACTCGCGACTTTCGCAGCCGATATTGCAATTGAAATACGCGAAATATCTTTACGTGATAAGCCTACTCACCTGATACAAGTATCACCAAAAAGTACTGTGCCTGTTTTGGTCTTGCCTAATGGAGCTGTACTTGAAGAAAGTTTGGATATTATGTTTTGGGCTTTGCGGCAGAATGATCCGCAAGATTGGCTAGATGCGGATTTTGGCAAAATGCAGGCACTGATTACTGAGAATGACACACACTTTAAACAAGCGCTGGATCGTTATAAATACCCGGAACGCAACCCGCAACTTAAGCAAACGCTTTATCGCCAGCAGGGCGAAATATTTTTGCAGCAATTAGAAATATTGTTGAATCAGCATGTTTATTTATTTAAAAATTCTGCCAGTTTGGCTGACATGGCGATTTTTCCATTTATTCGTCAGTTTGCAGCGGTAGACTTAACTTGGTTTGAAGCATCAAATTATCCTAAATTAAAAAGTTGGCTTAATAATTTAGTTAATACTGCATTATTCGAACGGGTGATGAAAAAACAGCCAACCTACATTGCGTAAGTTGGCTATTCATAGCTATATCAAGTGTTAATCCGCAGTAGCCAGCAGTTCATCGCGTGATTGATTATCTTTGCTAAAAACCAGTTTTACTTGATCTTTTTCATCGATATCGACATGCACCGCGCCGCCGTTATTTAAGCGACCAAATAGTAATTCGTCTGCCAAGGCTTTACGAATCGTATCCTGAATCAAACGTGCCATCGGACGTGCACCCATTTGTGGATCGAAACCTTTTTTGCCTAAATAAGTTTTAAGCGCATCGCTGAAGGTGACATCCACTTTTTTCTCATGCAATTGGTCTTCTAATTGCATCAAGAATTTATCCACAACACGAATGATGATATCTTGTGTCAAACTGCCAAACGACACCGTCGCATCCAATCGATTGCGGAATTCTGGAGAGAATAAGCGTTTGATATCTGCCTGCTCATCGCCAGCTTCTTTGGAGTTGGTAAATCCAATGCTGGATTTAGCTAAATTCTCAGCGCCGGCGTTAGTCGTCATAATAATCGTGACATTTCTAAAGTCCGCTTTGCGGCCATTATTATCTGTCAATGTACCGTGATCCATCACTTGCAGCAAAATATTGAAAATATCCGGATGCGCTTTTTCAACCTCATCCAATAACAATACACTATACGGTTGTTTGGTGATCGCTTCCGTCATCAAGCCGCCTTGCTCAAAGCCGACATAGCCTGGAGGTGCGCCAATCAAACGACTGACTGCGTGGCGTTCCATATATTCGCTCATATCAAAGCGAATCAATTCAACGCCCATGATATAAGCCAGCTGTTTAGCGACTTCGGTTTTACCCACACCAGTCGGGCCGCTGAATAAGAAGCTACCGATGGGTTTGTTGTTTTGACCCAAGCCACTACGCGCCATTTTCACGGCTGATGTAAGTGCTTCAATCGCTTTGTCCTGACCAAAAACCACCGCTTTTAAATCGCGCTCTAATGTTTTAAGCGCATTGCGGTCATCGCTAGAGATGTTTTTAGGCGGAATGCGCGCAATTTTAGCAACAATATCTTCAATCTCTTTATTACCGATGACTTTTTTCTGCTTGTTCTTAGGCAGAATACGTTGTGCAGCGCCTGCTTCATCGATCACGTCAATCGCTTTATCCGGCAAGTGGCGGTCATTAATATATTTAGCCGCAAGTTCAGCTGCTGTTGTTAAAGCGCTAGCGCTGTATTTCACGCCATGATGTTCTTCAAAGCGTGATTTCAAGCCTTTTAAGATTTCAATCGTTTCAGCGATACTGGGCTCAACCACATCCACTTTTTGGAAGCGGCGAGATAACGCATGGTCTTTCTCAAAAATACCACGATACTCTTGATAAGTCGTCGCGCCTATGCACTTAAGCGTGCCATTTGAAAGGGCAGGTTTCAGCAAATTAGAAGCGTCTAATGTGCCGCCGCTGGCTGCGCCTGCACCAATTAATGTGTGGATTTCATCAATAAACAGAATTGCATCGGGTTTTTCGGCAAGCTGTTTCATCACGGCTTTTAAGCGCTGCTCAAAGTCACCACGATACTTAGTACCAGCCAATAATGCACCCATATCTAATGAGTAAACAGTTGCATTCGCTAATACTTCTGGAATTTCTTTTTCAACGATACGACGTGCTAAACCTTCTGCAATCGCAGTTTTGCCTACGCCAGCTTCGCCAACAAGCAATGGATTGTTTTTACGGCGACGGCATAATGTTTGAATCACACGCTCAATTTCTGGACCACGACCAATCAATGGGTCAATCTTGCCTGCCAGCACTTGCGCATTCAAATTGAGTGTAAAGTTTTCTAGCGCACCATTTGGTGCGGCTTCTGCTTCAGATTCGGTTTCTGCGCCTTCTGGTTTCAAGTCGCCTTCCGGTATTTTTGCAACACCGTGCGAAATAAAATTAACCACATCTAAACGGGTAATGCCTTGTTGATGCAGGAAAAATACCGCGTGCGAGTCTTTTTCGCCAAAAATTGCTACCAGCACATTTGCGCCAGTCACTTCTTTTTTGCCGGATGATTGCACATGCAGCATGGCACGTTGAATCACGCGCTGAAAGCCAAGTGTTGGCTGTGTATCGACTTCTTCCGTGCCGTTAACAGTGGGTGTATGTTCTTCAATGTAATGATTGAGTTCGTTACGTAGCAGGTCTAATTTCGCACCACATGCGCGCAACACTTCCGCCGCAGTCGGGTTATCAATCATGGCTAATAATAAGTGTTCAACTGTAATCAGTTCGTGACGCTTTTGTCTTGCGTCCATAAATGCCATGTGCAGACTTACTTCAAGTTCTTGCGCGATCATTTTGTACCAACTTTCATTTACTTTTACATTCACTGCCAGCATCAGCTGGTACTTTTACACCTACTTAAATCTAATCCGGCAACTTTTAGTGCCACCAGCTAAGCTGGTACTTATCATTTCGCCAGCTAAGCTGGCTCTATCACACACTGCAACGGATGTTGCGACTCTTTGGCATGCGTTAACACCTGTTTCATTTTGGTTTCCGCGATGTCTTGCGGATAAACACCACAAACGCCAATACCTTCTGTATGTACTTTGAGCATAATTTGCGTCGCTTGTTCACGGCTTTTGTTAAAAAAACGTTCAATCGTTTCTACAACAAATTCCATCGGCGTGTAATCGTCATTCAACAACAGCACTTTGTACATGGCAGGCAGTTTTGGTTTAACTGCACTCGGCTTGATTGCAAGATCTTGATTAGGGTTTGTATTAGCCATTTGCTACTTTGTTGAATGCTTAATTCTATTTTGAGCCGAATGTAAAAAATTTCAAGCCCAATATGAGTAGGGGTATGTAGATTAACTGTAATTAGGGAAATATTTTGACACTTTTGACGATTCTATCTTGTGTCTGCATGATTTCAATCGTATGGCTATTGATTCTAAAACTAGTGCCAGGTTCAGGAATATCTTCAAAATGTTCCAGAATTAAACCGTTAAGCGTGCGCGGACCATCTAGCGGCAAATCAATACTAAGTTTTTTATTGAGATTACGTAGTGCGCTACTGCCATCAACCAACCAACTGCCATCTGCTTCTTGGCGATAGCTGCCTACGCGGCTAGGGGACTGCGTGGTAAAGTCACCGATCAACTCTTCTAGAATATCTTCCAGCGTCACCAGGCCTTTAAATTCGCCATACTCATCCACCACCAAAGCGATACGCTCTTGGTTTTCCTGAAATTGCTGAATCTGCGTGTAAAGTGGTGTACCAGAAGGCACAAAATAAGGCTCATTGATAATTTCACGCAGGGTTTCCTTGCTGATTTCAGCATCCTGCTGATAACTGCGTAGCTGGTTAATCACTTTTCGCACGTGAATAATGCCGATAATCTCTTCATTATCGCCTTCGCGCGCAGGCAGGCGTGTGTGGTGGCTATTTGTAATGCGCTGCAAAATATCATCGATCGGCGCGTCAAAATCAATGACTTCGACCATTGTGTGCGCCGTCATCACATCATCCACAGTGATTTTTTCCAAATCAAACAGGTTAAGTAAAATGGTGCGATGCTTTTTAGGCATAAAATGCCCAGCATCTGTGACAATACTACGTAGCTCATCCATGGTGAGCGATTGTGTACTCTCGCTAAAGTTGATATTCAGCCTGAATAACTTGAGTAAGCCTTCCACAAATAAATTCACAAACCAAACAGCAGGGTAGAGTAGTTTTAAAAGTGGGTAGAGAACATAGCTACATAAAATACCCAGTTTTTCTGGATACGCAGCCGCGATTACTTTTGGGGATATTTCACTGAAAACTAAAATGGCGAATGTGACCGCCAGCGTGCCAAACATTAATACCCATTCACCTTCACCAAATAGTTCAACGGTGATAACGGCGACAAGCGTTGCGGATGCGGCGTTAGCGAAGTTATTGCATAACAGGATAACACCAAGCAGTTTATCGGTTTTTGCCAGTAAGCTACTGGCCAAGCGCGCACCGTGATTGCCTTCTTTAACCAGATGCCGCAGGCGATAACGGTTAAGCGACATCAGGCTGGTTTCAGCGATTGAGAAAAAGCCAGAAATAAGTAGCAGCAAGGCTAGAACGCCTAGCTGTAGTGGAATCGGAATATTATCCAAGTAATGTGGAAATCAAAAAATAAACAGGTAATCAGTTTACCCGTTAATTTATTTAAAAATCAAGTAGTTAAGTATGAATTATTGCTTAATTAACTGGAAGATTAAAAGGCTGCTTCTGAAGCATTATCAGCATCTTTTTTGTTGGCGTCTTTTTTATCAGACTCTTTCTTTTCTATATCGCCAATCAAGTTGGCACGATTAACGCCTAGATACATCGCGATTGGACACGCCACCAAAACGGAAGAATAAATACCAAATAAAATACCAATCGTTAATGCCAGCGCAAAGTTGTGCAGTACTTCGCCACCGAACAGCAACATAGAGCCAACCATGGTTTGCGTCATTAAATGCGTAATCACGGTGCGCGACATCGTGCGTGTAATGGCATTATCAATCACTTGTACTACATTGGCTTTACGCATTTTGCGGAAATTTTCGCGTACTCGGTCAAATACCACCACTGATTCATTCACAGAATAGCCTAATACTGCCAAAATCGCAGCCAGTACAGTTAAATTAAATTCCCATTGAAAGAAGGCAAAGAAACCTAAAATAATCACCACGTCATGCATATTGGCGATAATCGCCGCCACTGCAAAACGCCATTCAAAACGGATCGCTAAATAAGCCATAATGCCAGCGCACACTAACAATAAAGCTAAACCGCCACTCGCATACAGCTCATCGCCCACTTGTGAACCAACCGATTCTACACGGCGTACTTCGGCACTTGGATCAGCCGTTTTTAAAGCTTTCGTGACGGTTTCGGATAACTGCGCAATCGACATGTCTTTTTTAAGTGGCAGGCGAATTAACACATCATGACTGGTGCCAAAATTCTGCACAGTGGCATCTTTTAAACCGATTGAATCGACCGCTTCGCGAATACTGTCGATATTGGCGCTTTTCGGATAATTAACTTCCATCACGGTGCCGCCAGTGAAATCAACGCCGTAATTTAACCCTTTAGTCGCAAGAAAAAACACGGCTAAAATAAACGTAATTAGTGAGATTGCCGTGGTTAAACGGCCATAGCTCATAAACGGGATGTCTTTTTTAATTCTGAATAATTCCATAATCCATACTCTATATATTAAGTAATCGCTAAATTGCTAGTGTAATTTAGCCTTTATAAATCTGGCCAATTGAAAGATTGGTGACTTTACGGCGATAGCCATAAATCAGATTCACAATCGCGCGTGAGACTAAAACTGCACTGAACATCGACGTTAATATGCCCAACACGTGCACCACGGCAAAGCCCTTAATTGGACCTGTACCGAACATAAATAATGCCAAGCCAGCGATTAAGGTTGTCACGTTAGAGTCTAGAATCGTATCGAATGCTCTGTCGTAACCTGCATGTATACTCGCTTGCGGAGTATTACCATTGCGTAATTCTTCACGGATGCGTTCATTAATTAACACGTTAGCATCAATCGCCATACCAAGCGCCAGCGCAATCGCCGCCAAACCTGGCAAGGTAAGTGTGGCTTGCAGCATAGAAAGTAACGCAACTAATAACAGCAAATTAATGCCAAGCGCCAATACAGAAACGCCGCCAAAAACCATGTAGTACACAATCATCATAAATGCAATCGCTGCAAAGCCCCACAAGGTTGAATGCACGCCACGCTTGATGTTTTCTTCGCCCATGCTTGGGCCAACGGTACGCTCTTCAATGATTTCCATTGGTGCGGCTAGTGCACCAGCACGCAATAGTAACGCAATATCGGTTGCTTCTTGTGTGTTGGCCATGCCAGAAATTTGCACACGACCACCACCAATTTCTTCATTAATCACCGGTGCGGTGATTACTTCGGTATTACCTTTTTCAATCAGCAAAATCGCCATGCGCTTACCTACATTGTCGCGCGTCACATTTTTAAATATACCCGCACCGCGGCCGTCTAACGTCACATTAACAATTGAACCGCCAGTTTGATTATTAACGCCGGGGCCAGCATCAGTGATACGGTCGCCGGTTAATACCACGTTCTTTTTAACCAAAATCGGGTTGCCGTCACGGTCTCTGTACATTTCATCGCCAAACGGCACTTGACCTTTAGCCGCCGCTTCCAGCGTGGCTAAATCTTTTTTGTCTTCATCCACCATGCGGATTTCAAGTGTTGCCGTGCGGCCTAAAATTTCTTTGGCTTTGGCAGTATCTTGCACGCCTGGCAATTGCACCACAATGCGGTCAAAACCTTGTTGCTGAACAATTGGCTCGGCAACGCCTAGCTCGTTAATTCGATTATGCAAGGTTTGCAAGTTTTGTTTAAGTGCAAATTCTTGGATTTTCTTTTTCGCGGCTTCGCCAATGGTGGCGGTTAATACTTGCTCTTTGCCGTCGGTTGAGTCGCTAAAAGTTAAATCCGGATAATCTTTGCTTAATACTTTCTTGGCTGCGTCTAATTCTGATTTATCGCTAAAACGTACTTCTACTTTTTGACCTTCGCGTGAAATACCGAAATAATTCACTTTCTCACGGCGCAACACAGTCCGGAAATCACCCACATTACTTTCGGCCGATTTATCCAGAGCCGCTTTCATATCTACCTGCAATAAAAAATGCACGCCGCCACGTAAATCCAAACCCAGATACATCGGTTTTGCGCCAATGCTCAATAACCAGTTTGGCGTTTGCGATAATAAATTCAACGCCACCGTATAATCTTTGCCCAAATTAGCGATTAACTTATCTTTCGCCTTGATCTGCGCTTCCGGGTCAGCAAAACGCACTTTTACGCCGCTGGCATCCAAATAAATAC
>JAZKEJ010000161.1:0-12462 GCA_040387095.1 Pseudomonadota bacterium
CTTGTTTCCAGGATTTTACTTTTCCTTGTGCTGCCGGTTCCCACATTTTTTTCAGTTCTTCAACCGTTAAGCTTTTCACAAAATCATTATTTTTATTGACCACAACGGTTAAGCCATCATAAGCCACTGGTAACTCAATAAACTGAATGCCAGCTTCTTTACACGCGTCCATTTCTTTTTTCAGAATAGGGCGTGAAGCCTGTGAAATATCTATTTCTCCACGACAAAACTTTTTAAAGCCCCCGCCAGTACCTGAAATACCAACAGTCACTTTGGTTTTTGTTGCAATTTGAAACTCTTCCGCCATTGCTTCGGTGATTGGGTAAACGGTACTTGAGCCATCAATTTTGATGATTTTGTCGGCTGCAAATGCCGGTACTGTGGATAAAGTTGCGGTAACAATTGCGGCAACTTGTAATGACTTACTTAGTAAGGTGTTCATAAAATCTCCATTTAGTTAACTGGTCAAACTTAATAAACGAAATTTTAGATGGAAAATATGACGGATTTATGACAAAAATATGAACAAGAACCAGATAGAGAAATTAATCTATGTTTCTTGTTCATTTTAATGGTTTTTAATATTTTAACTACTTACATTTTTAGCATTAAACCAAGATGGTAGCAAAGCGCAGAGATTAATGCCGCACACGGAATGGTTAAAACCCATGCCCAGAGGATACGTGAAGCTAAACCCCAGCGCACAGCTGAAACACGGCGTGATAACCCAACGCCAATAATGGCGCCAGTGATGGTGTGCGTGGTAGATACCGGAATGCCAAGTGAAGTCGCTAAAAATAGCGCAATTGCGCCAGAAGTTTGCGCACAAAATCCACCTGATGGGCGGATGCGCGTAATGCCCATGCCCATGGTGCGCACAATACGCCAGCCACCGAATAATGTGCCCGCTGCCATGGCGATCTGGCAAGAAATCACTACCCAAAATGGCACGTAAAAATCGCCTTGAATATAACCGTTTGCATAAAGCAATACTGCAATAATACCCATGGTTTTTTGTGCATCATTACCGCCATGACCTAAACTGTACAAAGAAGAGGAAACGAACTGCAGTTTGTTAAAGCGCCGCTCTGTTGGGTAAGGTGATGATTTTTCAAATATCCACAACACAACAATCATCAATATCAATGCCAGCAACATGCCGAATAGTGGAGACAGAATAATCGCTACAGAGGTTTTAATTAGTCCTTGCGCCACAACCGCGCTTGTACCCGCTTTTGCTAAACCAGCACCCACTAAGCCACCAACTAAGGCGTGTGAAGAGGATGATGGAATGCCAAACCACCAAGTGATTAAGTTCCACGAGATTGCCCCGCCAAGTGCGCCAAATATCACGGCATTATCAATGACTTCTTTATTAATAATGCCAGAACCTACTGTATTGGCGACATGCAAGCCAAAAAATAAGAACGCAATTAAATTAAAAAAAGCTGCCCAAATAACGGCAGCCTGCGGTGTTAGTAATCGCGTGGAAACCATGAGCGCAATTGAGTTTGCCGCATCATGAAAGCCATTCATAAAATCAAATATAAGGGCCACAAATACCAGCAGGCCCATAACAATCATTGCGTGCTCAATCATATACGTTCCAGCACCACACCATGAATCACATCAGCAACGTCTTGGCAGCTATCAACAGCCTCTTCAAACATGTCATACAACTCTCTTGACCGAATCAACGTACGCGCATCGGTTTCTTCAGCAAATAAACGGCGCATGCCTGCACGCATCACATGGTCGGCTTCGCCTTCAATACTGTTGATTTCTTCACAGGTGCGTAAAATCTTTTCAGCATTTTTCATATCGGAAAGCATATTAACTGCCTCGCGTACTTTTTCTGAAGCGCGCAATAGAATCTGTCCAAGTGCGACCATTTCAGGTGTGAAATTGCTGTGACCGTAGATGCTGGCACTTTGTGGAATGTTTTCCATGTAATCGATAATGTCGTCCAGCGCCATTGCCAATTCACGGATTTCACGCCGATCAAACGGAGTGATAAACGTTTTATGTAAAGAGAGCAGAATATCTTTGGTATATTCATCTGCTTCACTTTCAATACGGCATATTTCTTTAAAATGTGTGTCGAATTTGCTGGCATCATTCACAGCAGTCATCATTGCCAACACTTTTGAGCCTTCAACCGCACAGTCTGCCAAGCTATTAAATTGCGTAAAATAGTTATCGCTACGCGGTGAAATAGATGCCATCAATCTGCTGAATATACCACTTGCCATGTCTTATATCTCCCAAAAAACATCATTTTAATTATGACAAGAATGTTACAGGAGGCACGACTAATCTGCACCCATTAATCAAGCAAATTGCAGATTAATATTCGCGCAGAAAAAGTGCATGGCATAATCTTAAGCATATTTTTGCGTTAACTTTTGTGAGAAAAAAATGAATAGTGTGACGATTTATCATAATCCTGCGTGTGGAACATCACGCAATACCTTGGCGATGATACGCGCCAGCGGCGTTGAGCCGAAAGTGATTGAATATTTAAAAACGCCGCCAAGTCGTGAAAAACTGATTGAGCTACTTGCCCAAATGCGGATTACTCCGCGTGAATTATTAAGAGAAAAAGGCACGCCTTATGCTGCGCTTGGTTTAAATGATTTGACTTTATCAGAGGATGCTCTAATCGAAGCCATGTTACAAAATCCTATTTTGATCAATCGCTCCATTGTGGTCACAGCAAAAGGTGTCAAGTTATGTAGGCCTTCCGAGTTGGTGCTAGAGATTCTAGAAAATCCAAATTTTGGTGAATTTATCAAAGAAGATGGCGAAAAAATAATCTGCAAGCCGTGAATATGTCAGCTAAAAAATGCCGCTAAATAAGCGTTAACTGTTTGCTGTATAATGCTGCTTTTTAGTCATCTGCAAGCCAATATGGAAGCCGAACAACTCAATATTATTGCCAATCGTCTGGCCGATTTAGCTGCGCGTCACCACGCCCTTCGGGGGTATCTTTGACTTTGAGAACAAGTCGCAAAAATTAGAAGAAGTAAATGGCCTGTTAGAAGACCCCAAGATTTGGGATAACGCTAAAAAAGCGCAGGAATTAGGCAAAGAAAAACGCATGCTTGAATTGGTGGTGCATAACCTGCAGAATCTTGAGAATGGGCTGAAAGACAGCCAAGAGTTATTTGAGATGGCGCGTGAAGAGAATGATGACGACACGCTTTTCAGTGTCGATTCAGACACGCAAAATATTGAAACGCAAATCGCCGCCATGGAATTCCGGCGCATGTTCTCCGGTGAGTTAGACGCCAATAACTGCTTTATTGAGTTTCAATCGGGCAGTGGCGGCACCGAAGCACAAGACTGGTGCAATATGTTGTTGCGCATGTATTTGCGCTATGCCGAACGCAAGGGCTTTAAAGTGGAAGTGCTGGAATTATCCGATGGCGATGTGGCGGGCATTAAAGGCGCGTCCATTAAAGTCTCCGGTGATTATGCTTACGGCACACTTCGCACGGAAAATGGCGTGCATCGCTTGGTGCGCAAATCTCCGTTCGATTCAAACGCCAAACGCCACACCAGTTTCGCCAGTGTGCAGATTTTCCCGGAAGTAGATGACAGTATCGAAATTGATATCAATCCTGCCGATTTACGCATTGATACCTATAGAGCAAGCGGCGCGGGCGGACAGCACATCAACAAAACCGATTCAGCCGTGCGTATCACGCATTTACCTACCAACGTGGTCGTGCAATGCCAGAATGACCGAAGCCAGCATCGCAACCGTGAAGAAGCGATGAATATGTTAAAAGGCGCGCTTTATAACTTAGAACTGAATAAGCGCAATGCCGATAAACAAGCACTGGAAGATGCCAAAACCGATATCGGCTGGGGCCATCAGATCCGGTCTTATGTATTAGATCAAGGCCGCATCAAAGATTTACGCACCAATGTTGAGATTGGCAATACGCAAGGTGTGCTGGATGGCGACCTTGACCCATTTATACAAGTGAGTTTGAAGCAGGGAGTTTAGCTGATTCTAAACATGCGCTCTTAAGAGTATTTAACTTTGGAATTTTGGCATGTTATACTTGTTATACATTTTATGTGATAAAGGAGTATTGTCATGCTTGCAGTGAGATTAGAGCCTAGCCTTGAAGCAGAATTAACTAAACTTGCATTAGAAACTGGCCGTAGTAAAAGTTATTACGTAAAAGAAGCGTTATCAGAATATCTACTTGACCGCGCCGATTATTTGCGAGCAATTGCTGCTTTAGAAAGGCAAGAGCCGCGTACTAGCTTGAGTGACTTAAGGACTGAGCTAGGTTTAAACCGTTAATGACTTGGCGAATTGAGTTTTTAGATTCTGCAAAACGAGAGCTAAAAAAGTTAGATAAGCGCTGGCAGATGGTTGTTTTGGACTATCTGGAAGACGAAATAACGAATTTGGATAATCCGCACAATCGCGGTAAAGCCTTGCTTGGCGACAAACAAGGTCTTTGGCGTTATCGCGTGGCTGATTATCGGATTGTTTGCGAAATTCACGATACAGAATTATTGATAGTCGCTATCACTATCGGGCATCGTAAAAATGTTTATGATTAATTTAAGCGTAGCAATTATTAAGAGACGGATATGACCGAAGTAAACAATGAATTAGTGGCAGTAGACGAAAACCATGTTATTGCAGAGCGCCGCGAAAAATTAAAGGCCATTCGTAAGGCGACAAAAGGTGTGGCTTTTCCTAATGATTTTAAGCCCTTGCACAAGGCGGATGCTTTGCAGCAACAATATGGTGAGTTTGATAAAGAGACATTAGATCCACAGGCGATTTCAGCGACAGTTGCTGGCCGCATGATGTTAAAACGTGTGATGGGTAAAGCCAGCTTTGCCACCATTCAAGACGCCAGCGGAGCAAGTGCAAGCGGACGTATCCAGTTGTATATCGCGCGTGATGAAGTGGGCGAAGACGTTTATGAAAGCTTTAAACATTGGGATATGGGCGATTTTTTAGGCGCCACTGGCCGTTTGTTTAAAACGCGTACCGGTGAGTTATCGATTCACGTGACGGAGCTGAGATTACTCACAAAATCATTACGCCCTTTACCAGAAAAATTTCACGGCTTGCAAGATCAAGAAGTGAAATATCGCCAGCGTTATGTGGATCTGATTACCAGTGAAGAAACGCGCGCGACATTTGTTGCACGCAGCAAAGTGGTTTCGGCGATTCGCAACTTTATGATTCAGAATGAATTTCTGGAAGTCGAAACGCCGATGTTACACCCGATTCCGGGTGGCGCATCCGCCAAGCCGTTTATCACACATCATAATGCGCTGGATATGCAGATGTTTATGCGTATCGCACCTGAGCTCTATTTAAAGCGTTTAGTCGTCGGTGGTTTTGAGCGTGTTTTTGAGATTAACCGCAATTTCCGCAATGAAGGTTTAAGCGTTCGCCATAATCCAGAATTCACCATGATGGAATTCTATGCGGCTTATACCGATTATCAATGGCTGATGGATTTTACCGAACAGTGTATCCGCGCCGCTGCGATTGCTGCGCGCGGCACAGCAACGTTGACTTATGATGGCAAGGAAGTCGATTTAAGCAAACCGTTTGAGCGTTTAACCATCGTCGGTGCGATTCAAAAATATGCGCCGCAATATACTTTAAGTCAGCTAAATGACGCGGTATTTTTACGTGCGGAAATATTAAAACATGGCACAAAACCGTTTGACCACGCAGGTTTAGGCGCCTTGCAATTGGCGCTGTTTGAAGAAACCGCAGAAAGCCAATTGTGGCAACCGACTTATATTATCGATTATCCGGTTGAGGTTTCGCCATTGGCACGCGCATCAGATAAAAATCCAGAAATAACCGAACGCTTTGAGCTGTTTATCACCGGACGTGAAATGGCGAATGGCTTTAGTGAGTTAAACGATGCCGAAGATCAGGCAGCAAGATTCCAAGCGCAGATGAAGGCTAAAGAAGCAGGTGATGCAGAAGCCATGTATTACGATGCCGATTTTATCCGCGCACTCGAATACGGCATGCCACCTGCAGGCGGTTGCGGTATCGGCATTGACCGTTTGGTGATGTTAATCACCGATAGCCCAAGCATCCGCGATGTGATTTTATTCCCGCATATGCGTGCAGAAAGCTAACTTCTGAATATTTGATTAAATGATATTTGCTTAAATTTTATTTTTTTAAGCGAAATAAATTGCTAACTAAATGATAAAAAACCATCTGGCATTAAAACCAGATGGTTTTTTGTTGTGTTGCAAATATACAACGCATGAATACTTTATGACGAAAAAAAGGATTATTTCTAAGTATGTAGTTAAGTGTCATAAATTTGTCATGTTGTAACACCAAAATCCACTCTGTTGAATAAACGATACAAAGCAATTATTTTATTAAAGGGGATTTTTGGATGAGTTTCAAATTACGTCAATCAGTAGTTGCAGTGACAAGTGTGATGCTATTTGCATCTAGCCTAAATGCAATGGCAGACAGTACAGAAGATATTGTTAATGCACTGGTATCTAAAGGTGTTTTAACAGATGAAGAGGGCTTGTTAATTATTAAAGGCCGTGCCGGTGAGAAAGAGATTGCTGAGAAAAAGGTTAAAAGTAACCCAACCTTAGAGGTCGGCAAAAAAGGCTTGGTCATTAAAGGTGCTGATGGCGACTTTAGTATCAAACTGGGCGGTCGTATGCATGCGGATTACACTAATCACACAGGTGATGAATCGTTAAGTGGTGGTAAAGAGGCAGTTGACGGCACAGAAATTCGCCGCGGTCGTATTGCATTAAGTGGCACTGTTTACAAAGACTACGACTACATTATTGAAACGGATTTTGGTGGAGATAGAATCAGTGTTAAAGACTTGTTTTTGGTCTACCATGGTTTTGATGCGCCGCTTGATTTTACTGTTGGTCACCAAAAACATGCGGTTAGTATGGAGATTCAGGAAAGCTCAAACGATATTATGTTTACCGAGCGTTCTTTAGTCAGTGCGTTGACTGTGCCATATTTTGATCGTGCAATCGGTATTAACCTTAAGGGTTTTGGTGATAACTGGAATGTACAGGGTGGCGTTTATGGCGATTCCATGACTAACGGCACATCTAACAAAGATGAAGGTAAAGGATTCGGTGCACGTGGGTCATTCGCTCCCATTAACGAAGCGGATAAGGTTTTGCATGTTGGCGCTAGTTTAGGCTATCGTAAAGTCAGTGAAGATAATTTATCTAATACAAAAGCCACGGAATTTAGTTACAGAACTACAAATTTATCGGGTTTAAAGTTATCAGATGCTAGATTCACTAATATGGATGATGTTAGCTTAGCCGGCGTGGAATTAGCGGGTATGTACGGACCGCTGTCTTTCCAAAGTGAATACGCAAGATCATCTGTATCGAGAACGACTGGCTCAGACGTAGACTTTGATGCATTTTATGCACAAATTGGCTATACATTGACAGGCGAGTCGCGTACTTACAAAGGTTCAGACGGTGAGTTTAAACGCCTAACTCCAAAAAATAATTTTGACTGGAAAAAAGGCACATGGGGCGCTTGGGAAGTAGCAGGTCGCTATGACGAATTGGACCTAAATGATGGCAATATTACCGGTGGCGAACAAAAGCGTGTTTCACTTTCATTAAACTGGTATCTTAATGATGATGTGCGAGTGTTGGCTGGTTACACCAGAGCGTTTGACTTAGAGGATGCACCAATTACAAAAGCGGATGGCTCCGATGCTGATGATATTGATGTTTACACCGTTAGGGCACAATGGGCATTCTAACTAACGAAAATGTTAAGCCCTATTGACCATATCGGATATTTATAGCTATAAATATCACTTTTTGCAAAAGACCCGCGCAAGCGGGTTTTTTGCATGCAAAATTAGGTTAACTTTAAATTGATTTTTGCTTGAGTCGTTTTGATTAATAAAATGGATTAGTTTGTTCATATTTGCATTATTTTGTAGCGATTCGCCAATTAGCTTATGCTAAGCTGTTGGCTTTCTGTGCAGGCAACTAAGAGATCATCATGACTGGTCGTCGTAACCCTAAAAACAACGCTTTTTTATCTAAGCTAAGCCCTGAGCTGTATGCACAGATAATACCTGAGCTTCAAATAATTTCTTTGCCTAGAGATTGCGATATTTACCAAACAGCTGGAAAGATTGATTATATTTATTTCCCCATTAGCAGCATAGTTGCTGTGGTGAAAGTGTTAATGGATGGGGAATCACCAGAGATAGCGACAATTGGTAAAGATGGTTTAGTTGGTTTGGATGCGTTTATGGGCGTTTATTCGTCCACTAGTCGCTTCGTTGTACAAAGTACAGGCATGGCCTATCGTTTAAAGAGCGGTTTTGCAAAAAAACTTTTCGATTCCGAGCCTGAATTCAGGGCACTGGTATTGCGATATATTCATGTGGTATTTTCACACTCTGCGCAGATTGCAGCTTGTAATCGTTTCCACCAGCTGCAACAACAAGTATGCCGTTTTTTACTGACTAGCTTAGATTTATGGTCATCTAACCGCATCAGTTTAACTCACCAGCGTGTCGCGGATTTGTTGGGCGTCAGACGTTCTGGAGTTTCTGAAGTGTCTGCAAATTTAGCAAAGCTTGGATTGATTGAATATCACCGTGGTTGTGTGACTGTGCTGGATCGAACTGGGTTGGAAGAAATGGTTTGCGAATGCTACGGAGTGATTAAGCAAGAAAATAATTTGTTTTTGCCTTAATTGGTTTTGATTTTAATAACTTAATAACGTGCGGATTTAATAATGCGTGGATAATTTTTTGAACTATACATTCAAAATTCTGTACGCTATCGCACAGAATGTTTTGTAGACTGAATTTAATATCTTGAATATCTCATTTTTTTAATAAATGTTGATGTGTATTACTAACCATAGCAATTGAGGAAAAATGAGCGATAACCACCAAAACATAAAAGAACAGTCTCGCCTGAATGCGTTATTAAAACTTAAAGTATTAGATTCCCCGTTTGAAACCGTTTTTGATACAGTTACCCGTATAGCCAGCGATGTTTGTGGTACGCCAATTGCACTTATTTCACTTATTGATGATAAACGTCAATGGTTTAAATCAAATGTGGGGCTGGAAAATGTCACAGAAACCTTACGTGAAATCTCTTTTTGCCAATATACAATCCAGAACGATGGTTTTTTTGAAGTTGCAGATGCAAGCCAGGATGAGCGGTTTTGGGATAATCCTTTAGTGGTTGGAAGTCCGCATATTCGCTTTTATTGCGGCTCGCCGATTAAATTGCCGATGGGTGAAAATATTGGTTCGCTCTGCGTACTTGATACTAAGCCCAATTATTTAAATATACATCAGCGAAAAACAATAGAAGGTTTGGCAAAACTGGTTTCCCAACTGCTGGTTTTGCGCGAGATCAATCTTAAAAATAGTCATCTTGATTCTGATTTAACTATTGATGCGGTTAACTGAATAAAAGATTTGAATAGAAGTTGGTGTTAATACGTTAAAATATTAACGCATAGATTCAAGCAACAGTTTCTTCCAAATCTCCATGACAATTTCTCAGTTTCAAAAATTACTTTTCGCATTATTTTTAAATTTCTTTGTAACTAGCGTTCACGCGCGAATAGAAGAAGATGGGCGTTATTGATTAAATTTTAGCTTGGCAGGCATACGCCCGTTGAAAGCTGGCTTTGGACGCTGGATTTTCGCCCACGTTGGCGTGAAGAAGGACGCGATTTTGACCAATTTATCGCCTCCGGTTACATCATCAAGCAGATCAATAGTAAAGCCAGTTTAGGTTTGGGTATTGATCACATCGTTACACATCCTCCAGGCGAAAAATCCTTTGAGGAAAATCGATTAACACCTCAATTACTGTATAAATTTGATGAATTTTTCGGCATTAAAGTGCTTAGCCGGACGCGATTTGAGTTTCGTCATCGTGAAGATTCTGATGACACCGCTTATCGTTTGCGCCAACAATTGCGTGCAATGTGGGCCTTTCCAAAATCACCTCGTCTGTCACTAGTTGCATCAAATGAGTTAATGCTGAATCTTAATGATACCGATTGGAATATTCGGCGTGGTATTGACCAGAATCGCGCTTTTTTAGGATTAAACTGGAAAACCAGTCAACAGACATCGATTGATTTCGGATATCAGAATCAATATATCAATGCGCGTAATATTGATCGTGAAAATCATATTTTATTAGGGACATTATTTATTAATTTTTAAAATGGGTTAGGTAACGTAACCCAGCTCGATTTATTTCAGTCAATCTACATTCAAATAAACGTATTTGAATTGCCGACCATCTAATCCAATCAGCTCCCTTTTGTCTTTCAATTGGTTTCAACCCATGCACCAATAAATGATGCATGCACTAAAATCGTGCGTAAGCCCCTGATTTAATAGTTTAAATTCCGCATAAACCAAAGCTTAAAAATCTTCTTAATCGGCTTCAAATATGGCTTTTGACGCATATCTGGCGGTATTAATCTAGGTTGGAATGCTAATTGCTAAAGTAACCCTAGAAGCAATATTGTTTGTACTCATCTCAATAAAGATTAGTGGCGGATAGGGAAGCATGATGACAAAAAATTATTTAGCAAAAGCATATATTTTATTTTTACTTTTAAGTGTGGCAAGCACTGTATGTGCAATGCCAGCTGAAGAAACGGTGAGTGAGCTGAGCAATAGTGTGTTACGTGTAAAAGTCAAATTGCCGAATGGAAATGTTGGTTTGGGTTCGGCTGTTGTCATTGCAAAAAATGAAGTGATTACGAATTGTCATGTAGTGACCGATGCAACAAATGTTGCCGTGATTGTAAATGGTGAGCCTCACAAAGCGACAGCGATTAAAGCAGATTGGCATCATGATTTGTGTATGCTGACCATTGAAAATCTAGATGTTCCCGCTGTGAAATTAGGTGCCAGCAAAAACCTTCAATACGATGAATCGTTTTTTACCGTTGGTTATCCAGATGAAACCAAACAGCCTGTGAATACTTTTGGCGTGGTAAAAGGCTTATTCCCTATGGATGACAGCGTGATTATTCGCGCAACCAGTTCGTTTAGATTAGGTGCCAGCGGCGGCGGCGCATTTGATGATGCAGGTAATTTGGTCGGCATTATCACTTTAAAAAGCAAAGGTGATATGGCTTATTATTACTATATGCCTGTTGAGTGGGTGAAAGCATTGATGAACCAGCCAGCACAGACTTTAGGCATGAAAAGCGAAAAACCTTTTTGGGCAATGGACGTGAAAAAACGTCCTTACTTTATGCAAGTGGTACAGCCGTATGTCACGCAAGAATGGAAAACACTATTAAAAGTGGCGACTCAATGGGTTGAAACTGAACCCGATACTGCAGAGTCTTGGTTTTATCTAGCCGCGGCGGAGTTTGCAACAAAAGACTATAACAACGCAGAAGCACACTTTAAAAAAGTGTTAGCGCTTAATCCCCAACATAGTCAGGCAGTGGATTATCTAGGTAAACTTGCTGAGAAAACAGTTAAAACCAATGTAGCCTTGCTAAATTAAATCGCCCAAAGCAGTGAAATCATTCAAGCGTTTGATGCGAGTGATTAACCGGCTTAATTTCAGTATCAAGCGATTTTAAGTGGCGATACAAAACACGTGTCTCCAGCAAGTTCCAAACACGGAGCATCGCCTCAATCGTATCAAATGGCTTAGTCAAAAAGTCTTTAGCGCCCAATGCCAAAGCTTTTCTTTTGGCGCCTATCGTGGCATCAGCGGTGAGCACCAATACAGGCAAGTATTCATCTTTTGAAATATGACGCGACAGCATTTCTAACACTGCATAGCCATCCAGCTCTGGCATCATTAAATCCAGTAAGATTAAATCAGGTTCAAATGCTTTGAATAAGTCTAAAGCACGCGTGGAATCAGCAGTGCTGATGACTTGATGAAACCCCTCTCGCGCCAGTAAGTCTTCCAAAAGCCTTAAATTTGCTTCTGCATCGTCAACGATTAAAATCTTGGCATTTAAAATATCGGCTTCATTCATTTTATTTTTTCTGTGCTTCTAATTGTTTTCTGGCGTGGACTTGAATTCTAAGACTCAACGAGTTCTCTTACTTTTTTGATAAACATGGCAACATCCAATGGTTTTGTCATGTAATGCTCTACACCTGCAAGCTTTAAGCGCTCTATCGTTTCAGGCAATGCATCGGCACTTAATATCATAATGGGTATGTCGCTATATCTTGAGTCGGATTTAATATATTCCACCAAGCTCTCGCCGGAACCGTCAGGCAGATTTAAATCAATCAGTAGCAATGTGGGAGTAACTTCTGTTAGATATTGTTTAGCATCTTTTATCGTTGTAACGCAATGAATACGCAAATCACGCTGGCGTTGGATAATTGCCTCGACCAGTGCGCGGTTGCTAATATTGTCTTCTACATACAGTATCGGATG
>JAZKEJ010000162.1:0-26388 GCA_040387095.1 Pseudomonadota bacterium
TTGTTATCACCGTATGCGGAAATGCAGCAGGCGAAACTTGTCCTGCATATTTAGGCAAAGCTGTAAAAGCGCATTGGGGCGTAGATGACCCCGCAAAAGCGAGTGGCACAGATGCTGAGATTAACGCTGCTTTTGAAAAGGCTTATTCAATACTACGTAAAAGGATTGAAGCTTTTTTAAAGCTGGATTTAGATCCCAACATGGGTAAAGACATGCTAGCAAAGCAGTTGCAACTTATTGGTCAACTTTAACGTTATCTACACATCAAAATTAGGTACTAGAAGTTATTTTGTATGCGTAGACAGGTATTTTCAAATAAAAAATAAACTTAAATGAGGAATTATTTGATTTGTTTCTCACCAATATGCGCTTCGCCGCGTTGTTTGGCTAAAATCACTTGCTTCTGCCTTTCGGTTAAACTGGCGCGCTTTTCTTCAGATATGGTGTTGTAACAATAGGGGCAAGAAATGCCTGGTGTGTATTCTGTACTTTGCATTTCTGCTGGTGAAAGTGGATGACGGCAGGCATAACACTGGTCGAATTCGCCTACTTCCAAATTATGTTTAACCGCTACGCGCTGGTCAAAAACAAAGCATTCACCTTGCCATAAACTTTCTGCTTCTGGCACTAACTCAAGGTATTTTAAAATGCCGCCCTGCAAGTGGTAAACCTCTTCAAAGCCTTGATCCATCATATAGCTACTGGCTTTTTCGCAGCGAATTCCACCCGTGCAAAACATGGCGACTTTTTTGTGTTTGGTTTTATCCAGATTGTTGGCCACATATTCTGGAAACTCCCGAAAGGTCGTTGTTTTTGGATCTATCGCACCTTTGAATGTGCCAATATCCACTTCGTAATCGTTACGCGTATCAATCAAAATCACGTCAGGATCACTGATTAATGCATTCCAATCCTCTGGTTTTACATAGGTGCCGACTTGTTTGGTCGGGCTTACGCCTGCGACGCCCAGCGTCACGATTTCTTTTTTCAGTTTTACTTTCATCCGGTAAAACGGATGCTCATCAGCGAACGATTCCTTGTGTTCCAAATCCGCAAATTTGCCTTCAAAAACAATATCTGATTTGAAAAAATGCAGTACTTTTTGAATGTCGTCAGGCAAGCCAGCAATCGTACCGTTGATGCCTTCACTTGCCAGCAATATCGTGCCTTTAATACGATGCGTTTCGCAAGCAGCATGAATTGGCGCTTGCAGGTCTGCGTAATTGGGCAGGCTGACAAATTTATATAATGCCGCTGTTAGGTATTTTTGCAGGGTATGGGGGTTTGGATTGGTGTTGAATACTGACATGGTAGCGCACAACAATTACTAAAAAAGCTATTTTAACACCGAGCATAACTAAGCTGAAACATCCTCACTACAAATAAGAATTTCGCCATTACCATTGCAAGCTAAATCGCCGGCAAAGCGTTGTACACGCAAGCTGGAAATATTTTTAAACTTGGTTGGTAATGCCTGAAACGATTTAAGAAGCAGTGCTAAAAATGGCAGGTTGTGTGTGCCGCAATCTTGTATGGTGGCATGCAATTTAGGCGTCTGTGTAAGTAAAATCGTGCCGCGTTTCATGGTAAATCCTACGTAGTTACCCACACTTCCAAAAACGCCAATGGTGCCAGCAATCAAACGGCTGCCGCAATAATCGCCAGCGTTGCCATCAATTAAAATCAAGCCGCGACGCATTTTGTCGCCAACACGACAGTTGGCATTGCCATGGCAAATGATGCTACCGCCAAGCATCTGGCTACCCAAAAAATCCCCGCAATCACCTTCAATGCTGATTTGCCCGTACGTCATTTGATAGCCAATACAATGCAGTTGCATGTTGGTGTTTCTGAAAATAATATGGTTGATGTCTGTGCCGGAAATATCAAAATAGTCACCGATTTTTGCTGAGTTTTTAGTGTTTAGCAAGCTGAGGTTTTCAATTTTCTCAGCCGTTAAATTGGCTAAATTGTTCGACGTTAAACGCCGGCAATCAATCGAATGCGTAAAACTATCCTTAAGTGTGAAAGTCAGTGCACTCATGCTGCCGGTTTACCCATAATTTCATGCAATTTAAAATGATGCGGACCTAATTTCTCGCCATAATTGCCTGCTGATATGCGCTTGACGCCGCTGCCTGCGCCTAAATCACAAATGGCCTGAATCCCAACACGCATGGAAGTGGCAATGTCTTCAAATGTCAGCCCGTCAATCACGATTTCCATCACGCTTTCAATATCATCACTTAACTCACTATTGACTAGGCCTTTTAATGTGGGGCAAAACGCATCGTTAGTTGAAGCGAACATTTTGGGATATTTGCTACCAACTTTAGAACCTGACCTGACCACTCCGCCGGGAAATGGCATGATGACGTTTGGTATTTTTTTCATTGCTTCAATCGCCGTTTCTGCGGCGTGCAAAGCCGCAGGTTGTGAAGTGGCCAAAATCAAAAAGTTACCGCCGCCAATCGCGCGCACCATGCCAGTGGTTTCTTGTGTAAGAAACTCGCCATCCATCACTGGGATGCGCCAATATCTTTTGCCGCTAATTAATTTTGAAGTCTGATAACCATCGCCAAAGTAACGCAAATTTTTGCCTAAATTGATTTGGTCTACTTCTAAACCTGCTTCAATCCCCGCAAACGCTGCAGCGGTAGGGCAGGTGAGAATACATTGCCCCATGCGGGTTTCCAGCTGTTGCATCAGTACTTTACTGCCCATAGCGAACATCAAAATACTCATACCAGGTCTGCCATCTGGCGTTTCGTCGCCAGATAATTCGCGTTCAATACCTGCTTCAACACCACAGCCAATCACGCTGGTCGCAAATCCTGTCATGGCGTTAGCCGCGTGATAAGCCCATTTGAGATTTTGCGCAGTAATGATGACGCGCGTTCCACGCATATTGAATGCTTCGGCGAAAGTGTCATCAATTTTAATGGAGTTAATAATCATGTTTACGCGATTAACTGGTCTGGTTGATAATGCCACCACGACCATCTTCTGCGATCTCATCATTGGATATTTTAAAGTTATCTAATTGAATCGTATGATATTTATCAAAATATTGTTTTAAGCCTTGTTCTACACCAATATCAAATTCAGGTTTGGCAGTATGCGTTTTACCCCAAACCACTTTAATCACTTTGCCGTCTTTTACAACGAGTTCACCATCTTTAAATACATAGTCAGGCTTGGCAAACATGGCTTCTCTGTCAGGCTGATCAGTGTAAATCGTGATATCCGCCGCAGCGCCCACACCTAAATGGCCGCGGCCATTCAAGCCGATTAATTTAGCTGCGCCAGCGCGCGTCATAATGGCGATTTCATACAATGAATATTCGCGATTTAAACTGGTTAAGTTGCTCATCGCCTGCGCATCCAAGTTAAGCTTTGCAAAAGCTTCATTTCTGAAATTTTTATCCATTAATAATCGAATCAAATGCGGATAGCTGGTAAATGGCGCACCATTCGGGTGGTCAGTTGTCAAGAAAATGCGCCACGGATCTTCAACCGACAGGAATATCTCCAAGCCAATTGCCCATTGCAGCGCGTTTACATAATTCTGGTCGCGATATTTAAATGGCACCACGCCACAACCTGCATCGCATTCAATATCCATAATGACCGATTTTTTTGGGTTGGCGTATTTGGCATTTAAATGTTGCATCATGCTATCGCCCGATGCAGTCACGGTCTGACCGAATAAGATCTGCCCGACATCCGCAGTAATATGTTTGTTTTTATTCAGCGCTTCCGAAATCTGCGCCGCTGCAGAGGAGAATTTTTTGTCACCTTCCGTGCCGTAACTGTGGAATTGAATGTGCGTTAAATGCATGGGCACGCCGTCAGATGCAGTCATGGTATTAAGAGTAGTTTCGAAGTTTCCAGCTGCGCCAAGGTTGTTGCAATGCACATGCAACGGCTTAGCAATGCCAAGCTGCTGCACTGCGGTGCTTAAGCTTTTTAGAATTTGACGCGGCGAAACTTGATAGTAGCTATGATTTTCATCCAGATTTAAGCGGCGCTGATTGAATTTAAAAGCCGAAATTCCGCCTGGATTCACGACTTTGATGCCAATCGCTTGCGTGGCATGTAACGTCCAAGCCACATAGTCGTTAATCGCTTTTTGCTCGGCATTATTGCTTAACAAACGCAAAAAGTAATCATCATTGCCCAACATGGCATAACCGCCTTTGTCTATCATAGGCGTGTCGGCCATTTCCAGATGCGCCTGGCGGGCATTGATCGGCAAAAGCGCCGGCTCAAAAGCTGCGGTATAACCCATTTCAATGTATCTAAAACCAGTGTCTGCGGTATTTGGCGTCGCATGATGACTACAATTTGGGGTGCAAATATGCGCTTCAGGTTCTGTGTAGCGCTTGGTTTCTTGAAACTCTGGCAACATCATGCGCGCGATATTCACCTTACCGCCACCAATATGGCTATGCATATCAATCGCACCAGACATGACGATTTTGCCTGTTAACTCAAATGTTTGGTGGATTTTTTCTGTACTGGATGGCTTGGCGACAATTTTGCCGTCACGAATATAGATATCCTGCACAACACCATCTACGCCGATAACGGGGCAATAGAGTCTGCCATTTTTTAAAAGCGTCATCATTGCAGTAAAACCTCAATCTGACGCACAACTTCGTTTAACGTTGGCAAGTTATTCTGACGCACTTTTTTTAATGGCAGAATCACAGCCGAATCGACTCTGAATAATGTACCGCTGCAATCTAAACCCGGCGTGGCAATGGGGATAAAAACATCAGGTATTTGTTCGAATCTTGTGTTGGTGTTGCCTAAAACAATCAAGGGAAAATCTGTTTTTGAAGGTAGTTTTTTTGCATTAAAACTATTAATCCAAACTGTTGCATCATGATCGGTTTTATCATCATTTAAGCTATAACCGCTTAACCAGGTATTGGCGTTATTGGCCGATGTATCGCCGTCACTGCCACCTAATGATAAGCCTGCTGCGCGACTTCCCTGACCATTCAATAATGCGACGATTTCTGTCATGCTTTGAATCGTTAATTCCGCATGCAGATAATCTAAATCTTTCGCAATCCATGCAAGCACAGCGTATTTCGCTTGTTTTAACCGATCAGCTATTGCAATGAATGCACTGATATTAATACCAGCCACCGTTTGCGCTTTGAGTTTTTTACCGGAGATTAAAGCGCGTAAAACTGCCAATATTTCAGGCAAATCCGATTTGCTGCAATTGACAGAAATCGGCTGTCTGCCATCCGGTGAAACACCTGAGTTGGTATTAAGATTTTCGCCGATGTAAATCACTTGACGTTTAGATCCATCAGTAAACATGGCATCGCTTTGCTGATTACTTAACCATATAAAACGCTCAAAAAATCGCGTATTGTGCGAAACAATATCGGTGCCTATACAAACGATTACATCCGCACGATTCTTGACTTCAGTCAGCGTAGTTGTCTGCCAGCCCGAACTTTGCAGCACAGCCATATTACGCGCCATACTTTGTGAATTGATGTGTTTTAAACTGCCTTGGGTTTTATTCGCCAAATTATAAATGGCCCGAAAACCTTGTACATCGGTACTTAAACCCGCAAATAAAGGTTTTTTGCTGGCTTTTAAAATTTTTGCTGCGTGTGCAATAGCTTGTTCAAAAGTGACAGGTTCGCCATTAATTTGAGGCAGATTTTCACGCAAAGGCTGCTCAAAAAACTCGATGCCTTTTACGCAGCTGGTATTTAACACTTTAAGGTGCGATTGCTTATTTTCAAGCATCATATCGTCGCATAACAAACCGCAAGCAGGGCAGGTTGCAATTGTTGTTTTAAGGTTGTCTTGCGCAATGTTGGATGAAATTTCCATGACGAGATTTTGCCACAATTCGCGCCAAACAGGCTTTGATTTTCATGCTTTTAACTTTCAGGTGTAACCGTTAGAATGCGTTAACCGAATTTAAAAAGCAAAAAATCATGCAAATTATTGCCGAAAACTTAACCAACGTCGCTCATGTCATTCAATTGGCGGTCGCGCCAGTGTTCCTGTTAACTGGTATCGGCGCCATTTTAAGCGTGTTAACTGGCAGGCTTGGACGATTAGTCGACCGTTTTCGCGTATTAAATGAAACCGAAACTAGATTGCCCAAAAAACAATCGCGCGAGCTATCGATATTAACGGTTCGCGCGACGTGGGTGCATTGGGCGATTACGCTTTGCACCGCGTCTGCGCTATTCGTTTCGCTGGTGATTGGCGCTTTATTTGTAGGCGCAGTCATTGGCACCAATCCATCGCGCATCGTATCTATCTTATTTATTGTCGCGATGGCTAGCTTAATCATTGGTTTAGGCTGCTTTTTACGCGAAATATCGCTATCAGTGCATATTTTTGATTTGAGTAAAGATAACGCGCAAAAATAAAAAAAGGGGGCTTAAGCCCCCTTTTTTTAACTATTAATATTTACTAACAAAAAAAGTTAACGGTTATTTTTTACCACATTTTGCTGGTTTAGCAGATTCAATTTCTTTCACCACTCCTTTATTGTGTTCTACCTCAACACAGGAACCAACCACTAATGGACCATGATCGTTATCAACTTCTGTTTTATCCGTTACCTCAACCTGCTGGCCGCTGACTACCCAAATGCCAGGGTTTTCAGTTGGGCGGCTTTCAATTGTGCCGTAAAATTCTTCGTCAGCAAAAGCTGGACTACTCAATGCGAAGCAACTGGCAACTATTAACAAACCTGATTTTAATGAAAAAAGTGAATTGTTTTTTGTCATACTCATATCGTTCTCCTAAGGTTGCAAAAAATAATCAGTTTTCAGCTTGAAGGCTGAATTGTATTAAAAATACTAGTTGGCATCATTTAAAGTATGTATAGGATAAGTGCGGATTTTTTTGTAGGAATAGATGAAATAGACACTAAACAAATTTTATTAATAAAGTTGTTATAAATTAACTTGATGTAGACGTATTGTTCAGCACATTAAATCTCATTTAAATGCTTATGCTGGCTAATTAATTAAGAAATAATAAGTTGAGAGTTATTATAAAAAACTAACTGATATTTTGTAATCAATTGGATTTAGGTAGATAAATACAATCAAATTCAATAGCATGTGGAAACCTATTTTCACCCAAAGAATATATGCCACTCACTTCAAAACCTTTTGATTTAAATGCACGCAATGAATCATCAAAAGTTGGCATATGTTTATAAATTGGTGTTACAGACACTTCAGTTTGAACCCCTCGAATCATATTGAGGCAGTTGGTCGCCCCTTCAAAAACATTCAAATCAAAGCCTTGAGTATCCATTTTTAAAAATACATTGTTAAATTGCCGCGCTTTTTTAAATTCATCAATCACCTCATCCAATCTTTTGACTTCAACAGTGACCTTTTCTTGAATTAAATTGTGATCTTTAAATTCTTTGGTTTCGTTGCTATCAGGCTTAAGGAAGGAGTTGAAAAGACTAGACTTCATAAGATTCAGAGCCAGAGGTGAGTTTTCTTTACCCAAAGCGTAATCTTGAATAAGCCAATTGGCATCCGATTTTTGCTTCTCTTTGAGCATATTGATGTTATTAGGGTCTGGCTCAAAAGATATGATTAATCCTTTATAACCAACCTCGTTTCGCAGGAAATAATAGTATTGACCCACATTTGCACCAACATCAAGAATGCAATCAATCTTATATTCTGAAATAATTTTGCTCAAGCGGGTTGCGATGAGAATGTTTCCAAATCTCGCTTTTGAGAATACCAATAATCCACATTGATCTGCTACATAGTCGATGACCTTTTTTAAAAAAACCTTCGGCAAGATTGATATGAATAATTTAGGTATCATTTATTTTATCCTTATATTCAGGGCTTTAAATAAATTAAGTTAACTTAATCATATCATTAAGTTAATTTAATTGTCTTGGACAAGGCTAAGTTTAGACATGAAGCAGTTAATTTATGGTTTATCAAACCCGTCAAAAATGCTAGAATTTGCACCTTTTCTAAGTAGTTATTTTAATTATTTATTTTTGCAAAACTTTTTTTATTTATGGAGTTTCAAATGGCAGTAGAGCGCACCCTTAGCATTATCAAACCAGACGCAGTGGCAAAAAACGTGATTGGTCAAATTTATACGCGTTTTGAAAACGCTGGTTTAAAAATCGTTGCGTCAAAAATGACGCAGTTGTCTAAAGCGGAGGCAGAAGGCTTTTATGCCGTGCACGCAGCGCGTCCGTTTTTTAACGATTTAGTTAAATTCATGATTTCTGGCCCTGTCATGATTCAAGCTTTGGAAGGCGAAAATGCGGTGTTAACGCATCGTGATTTAATGGGTGCAACCAACCCGAAAGAAGCGGCTGCTGGTACGATTCGTGCCGATTTTGCTGAAAGCATTGATGCAAACGCTGTACATGGTTCAGATTCTGCTGAGAATGCTGCTATTGAAATTAAATATTTCTTTGGTTAATTTGAGCGTTAAGTTTTTAAAGCGACTTTTAAGGTTAAGTAGTTGATTAATTTATTAAATTACAATCAATCACAACTCGCCGATTACTTTGCCAGTATCGGCGAAAAGCCTTTTCGCGCCAAGCAGTTGATGCGCTGGATGCATCATTTTGGCGTACACGATTTTACGCAGATGACGGATATCGCGAAAAATTTACGTGAAAAGTTAGCATTGACTACTGAAATTACTTTGCCTAATGTGCAATTGGAGCAAATCTCAAACGACGGTACACGCAAGTGGCTGATTGGCACAGATGACAAAAATGGCATAGCTAATAGCATCGAAACCGTATTTATTCCTGAAGATGACCGTGGTACTTTGTGTATCTCTAGCCAAGTGGGTTGTGCGCTGGCATGTACGTTTTGTAGCACTGGCGCGCAAGGCTTTAATCGCAATCTAAGCGTGTCTGAAATTATCGGCCAATTGGCGATTGCCAATAAATCGTTGCGTGCGGAAAGTGGTTACGATTTGCTGTCTGCAAATGACCGCATCATTTCAAACGTAGTAATGATGGGCATGGGCGAACCATTAACCAACTACGATAATGTGGTGACAGCCATGCATATTATGCTGGATGACAGCGCGTATGGTTTAAGTCGGCGCCGTGTCACACTTTCCACTTCTGGAATCGTACCAGCGATGGACCGACTAAAAGAAGATTGTCCCGTGGCTTTGGCGGTTTCTTTACACGCACCAAATGATGCATTGCGCGATGTGATTGTGCCTATTAATAAGAAATACCCCATTAAAGAATTAATGGCGGCCTGCAACCGCTATCTGGAAAAAGCGCCGCGTGATTTTGTGACGTTTGAATATGTGATGCTGGATGGCGTGAATGATACCGTTGAACATGCGCATCAATTGTTGGAAGTGATTAAAAACGTACCTTGTAAGCTGAATCTGATTCCTTTTAATCCGTTCCCCAATAGTGGTTACGTAACCTCTAAACCTAGCCATATTCGTGTGTTCCGTGATATTTTAATGCAAGCAGGTTATATCGTGACTGTGCGTAAAACGCGCGGTGACGATATTGATGCGGCATGCGGTCAATTGGCTGGCAAGGTGATGGACAAAACTAGACGATCGCTTAAAAACATTCCAATTGAGGCAGTTGCATGATAATAAGTTTTATAAAAGTGTTAATTATTGGTGCGATCGCTCTATTGCTTGTTGCTTGTTTAACTACGACAAGAAGTGACCAAGGCGTTTACAGTGAAAAAGCGAACACTGAGCGCGCGCGCGCACATAGCGATTTGGCATCTGCTTATCTGCAGCAAAATAAATATGAAATTGCACTAAACGAATTTAAAATTGCCACGCAAATTGACCCAAATTATTCACCAGCTTACAACGGTTTAGGCCTGGTTTACGCGGCATTAAATCAAGATGTTAAAGCGGATGAGAACTTTAAAAAATCATTGCAAACGCAGCCAGATAGCTCAGAAGCACATAATAATTACGGTAGTTTTTTATGCGCTAGAAAACGCTATGATGAATCAATAGAGCATTTTTTAGCCGCAGTAAAAAACCCGCTTTATGCCACGCCTAATTTGGCATATGCCAATGCGGGTATTTGTTCACTACGTAATGGTGATGCTAAAAGCGCTGAGTTTTATTTGAATAAAGCATTGCATCTACAACCCTTAACCTATTCCGCCGCTTATCAGTTAGCAGAAATTCAGTTTAAACGCGGCGATGCGAGAACGGCAAAAACCACTTTGCAAAATGTTTTAGTGGGCGCGCCAAGTGCAGAAGCATTATGGTTGGGTATCAGGATTGAGCGCGCATTGGGCGGGCGCGATAATGAGGCGAGTTATGCATTGCAGTTGCGCCAGCAGTTTCCCAATTCGGAACAAACGAGCATGCTATTAAGCGGTCAATAAACATTTGCTAAACGTAAGGCGATAATATGGCACGTAAAAATAATGATACGGTTGCAGTAAAACAGCCGCAAGAACAGGTTAGTAGCAATCTGGATATTGCGATTGATGATATGAGTTATTCACGTTCACGTTGTGGCGGTGCTTTGCGCGTTGCACGCGAAAAGCAAGGATTGTCACTACATGATGTGGCCAGTAAGTTAAAAATAAGCAATAAGCAGATTGAAGCAATTGAAGCCGATCATTTTGCTGCGTTGCCTGAATCAACAATTGTAAGAGGCTTTATTCGCAATTATGCCAAGTTGCTTAAAATAGACGTAGAGCCATTATTAGATGCATACAATGTATTGGTGCCAAATAAAGAGCCGCTAGCTTTTACGATAAAGCCAAGCTCCAACATGAAAGTTGGCGAGTATAAAAAGCCTAAACTAGGGCAGTATTTAGTATTAATAACCTTGCTAATCTTGGCATTCGCTGCATGGTTTTTGTATCAGCAATATATTCAAAAACCTAGTCCTACTGCACCGATTGGTGGTATTGAGAACCTGGAACCTTTGCCAGAACAAGCGTTGCCAGCAGCGGAGCGACTTGAATCCTCAACGGAATTGGCATTGCCACCAGCAGTCTCTGGTGACGTTTTACCTACACAACCAGAATTAACGCCGAATACCTCAGCAACTCCCGATGCACAACTGACAGTTGACCCTGTAGCAGCCGTTATTGATGCACCAGCATTAGATAACAGTGTGATTCGCCTGGAGATTGCAGCCAGTCAGGAAACGTGGGTAAGTATTGTAGATGCGCAAGGAAAAGAAACTTACAACAAAATTATTTTCGCTGGTAGCCGCGAAACCATAGAAACTAAATCACCATCAGAGTTGGTGGTTGGAAATGCAATAGGCACAAACTTAATGGTGAATGGCAAGTCAGTTGATTTAGCGCCGCATACTCGCGTGAATGTAGCCCGCCTTAAATTAGAATAATTAGAATTTAGAGTGGTAATTAATGCGTAGATATACCCGTCAAGTGATGATAGGCAACGTTCCGGTAGGCGGTGGCCTGTATGGCACCGTTAACGCTTCTGTGGTGGTGCAGAGCATGACCAATACCGATACTGCGGATGCAGAAGCAACCATCAAGCAAGTATTTGAATTGTGGCAAGCGGGCAGTGAAGTTGTGCGAATCACCGTTAACTCGCCTGAAGCGGCTGCGCAAGTTGGCAATATCCGTGCTGGCTTGGATGCTTTAGGCTGTAACGTGCCGCTGGTTGGCGATTTTCACTACAACGGTCACAAATTACTGGCGGCTTACCCTGATTGCGCAAAAAGTTTGGCTAAATATCGCATTAACCCAGGCAATGTGGGTAAAGGCAGCAAACGCGATGAGCAGTTTGCGGCGATGATTGAAGCCGCTATTCAATATAAAAAATCAGTGCGGATTGGTGTTAACTGGGGCAGTTTAGACCAGGCGAAAATGGCACAGATGATGGATGATAACGCCAAGCTTGCTGAACCATTATCTTCAGATGCTTTGATGCGTGAAGCGCTGATACAGTCTGCCTTAGAAAGCGCGCAACAGGCGGTTGATATTGGCTTAGATCCTAATCAGATTATCATCTCGTGCAAAGTAAGCAATGTGCAGGATTTGGTAAAAGTCTATGTGGATTTGGCAAGCCGTTGTGATTATCCTTTGCATCTAGGCTTAACTGAAGCTGGTATGGGTTCCAAAGGTATTGTCGCTTCTACTGCGGCATTGGCTTTATTGTTGCAGCAAGGAATCGGCGATACGATTCGTGTCAGCTTGACGCCGGAGCCAAACGAATCACGCACCAAAGAAGTGGTCGTTGCGCAAGAGATTTTACAGACGATGGGCATCCGTTCATTCACGCCTTTGGTTACTGCTTGTCCGGGTTGCGGGCGCACCACTTCCACTTATTTCCAAGAGTTGGCGATGCAAATCCAAAGCTATTTGCGCGTACAAATGCCTGTCTGGCGCAGCGCATATCCAGGTGTAGAAGACATGAGTGTGGCTGTGATGGGTTGCGTGGTAAACGGACCCGGCGAATCCAAGCTAGCTAATATTGGCATTAGCCTGCCTGGCACGGGCGAAACGCCAGTCGCACCAGTGTTTGTGGATGGTGAAAAAACCGTGACCTTAAAAGGTGACCATATTGCTGAAGAATTTCAGGCGATTGTAGAAGAGTATGTGCAGAAAAATTATGCCGAAGGTGGAAAACTTCGCGTTGCAGTTATACAAAAAACCATTCCCATTCAATCTATCAGCTAAATAACAGCTGTACAATTTCTACTATAAATCGTGTCTAATACCAAATCCAGTTCCAAATCCAGCAATACCAAATTTCAAAGCATTAAAGGTTTCTACGATATTTTGCCAGAGGCGACACCGCTATGGTTTAAGCTTGAAGACACCGCCAGGCACATATTAAGCCAATATGGCTATAATAATATTCGCATGCCACTGGTAGAGCCAACCGATTTATTTGTGCGCTCAGTGGGCGAGCATACCGACATTGTTGAAAAAGAGATGTACGCTTGGGAAGACAAGCTTAATGGTGACAAACTGACTCTGCGCCCAGAAGGCACAGCAGGCTGTGTGAGGGCGGTGGTTGAACACAGTTTGACTTACAACGGCCCACAGCGTTTGTGGTATTCAGGCGCGATGTTCAGGCATGAGAATGTGCAAAAAGGTCGTCAACGCCAGTTTCACCAAATTGGCGTGGAAGCTTTTGGTTTCGATGGCCCAGACGTAGATGCAGAACAAATCGTTTTACTGGCAAGATTGTGGCGTGAACTTGAAATTACCGATGTTGAATTGCAGATCAATAGCATAGGCGATGCAAGTGAGCGTGCAGAATATCGCCAAAACTTAATCACTTATTTTGAGCAACATTCAGATTTGCTGGATGAAGATGCAAAACGCCGTTTGCATACCAACCCTATGCGTATTTTGGATACTAAAAATCCGCGTATGCAGGATATGTGCGAAGCAGCACCGAAACTGATGGACTGTTTGGGTGAAGCAAGTCGAACCCATTTTGAAAAGCTATGTCATTTACTAAACGATTCAGGTATTGCTTTTGTGATTAATCATCGCCTAGTACGTGGCTTGGATTATTACAATCGCACAGTGTTTGAGTGGGTGACGACGAAGCTGGGCGCGCAAGGTACGATTGCAGGCGGCGGACGTTATGACGCTTTAGTAGAGCGTTTAGGCGGTAACCCAACGCCAGCCTGTGGCTTTGGTATTGGCTTAGAGCGAGTGTTTTTGTTAATGCAGGAATATGGTGTGCTTGCTCAGAATTCGCCAGATATTTACCTGGTGAATGTTGGTGAACTCGCAGAAAAGCAAGCGTTTATGATGGCAGAAGCGTTACGCAGTTTTGGATTAAGCGTGGTGTTGCATGCGGGTGGTGGCAGTTTTAAATCGCAAATGAAAAAAGCGGATAAAAGCGCGGCACGCTTTGCAGCCATTATCGGTGATGATGAAGCTGCAGCGAATGAAATATCCTTAAAACCTCTATTGCTGGCGGGTGAACAAAAACGCTGTAAACTGAGTGAAGTTGTTCATTTATTGCGCAGTTATTGAAGAGCCTAATATGACCGAAAATAAGCTGAGAGAGAATATACAGTTTTCCACCGCTATTGTTGTGTTGGGTTTATTATTGGCAATCGGTATGGCAAGCGCGGCATTTATATTGGGTGTGCAAGCTAAGCGCGCGGTCTCTGGCCAGCAATCCATCACTGTAAAAGGTTTGGCAGAAAAACCGATTAAAGCCGATAGTGCGGAATGGACAATTACCATTGGCGTAACCAATAGCACGCAAGCAGGCGCGCTAGAAAATCTGGCAGCAGAGCATAAAGTGGTAGAGACGTTTTTGAACAAACAGGGTTTTGCGCAAGGCGATTGGTCTACAGACGTTGAAACGATTGGCCCGCATTACGAAGAAATTTTTGTCAAAGACATACCAAGGCAAGTTCAAAACGGCTTTGACGCTTACCAGAATATTCGAGTTAATACGCAAGATTTGGTTAAAATTAGCGTCGCAAATAAAGCGTTTTTGCAGTTACGCGCAGAAAACCATCCTGTTTCAGCACAAGCACCTAATTATTTAGTGGGTAATTTAGAAGCGGTAAAAATGTCTTTGATTGCAGATGCTACTAAAAATGCTCGTAGCCGCGCCACTGAATTTGTAAAACAGGATGGCGTAAAAGTGGGCGTCATGAAATCGGCAAGTCAAGGTGCATTTTATATATTGCCTGTAGGCGGCTATGCCAGTGATGATAGCTACGGCGGCATTTACGATAAATCTACAATCGATAAAATTGCGCGTGTTGTCGTCACCATTGTCTACAATATTGAGTAAATCATGGCCGAAATTTTAAATATCAGCAATTTGTCAGTCACACCCAAAAACGAGCCTAATCGATTTTTGGTCAACAATGCGACATTAACTTTATCTGCAGGTAAAACCACCTGTATCGTTGGTGAATCGGGTAGTGGTAAAAGCTTAACGGCATTAAGCATTATGGGTTTGCTTTCAAAACAATTGCAAGCAACTGGTGATGTTGTGTTTAAAGGCAAAAACATCGCCAAACTGGACAACAAAGCGCTGCAAACAATACGTGGCGCCAAAATCGGCATGATTTTCCAAGAGCCAATGACTTCACTTAACCCTGTTTTAACGGTCGGTTATCAAATCGGCGAATCGCTCACGGCACATATAGGCCTTAAAGGTTCTGGATTAAAATTGCGTGTAGAAAGCTTATTACAGCAAGTTGGCATTCCAATTGAGCGCGCCGACAGTTACCCGGATGAGTTATCTGGGGGACAGCGTCAACGCGTGATGATTGCAATGAGCATAGCCTGCGAACCTGCCTTGCTGATTGCGGATGAACCCACGACTGCACTGGATATGACGGTACAAGCGCAGATTCTGCAATTATTAGACGAACTTAAAACGCGCATGAACATGGCGATGTTATTTATTACACACGATTTTGGTGTGGTGGCTGATATTGCAGATGATGTGATTGTGATGTTTAGGGGCGAAATTGTTGAAACAGGTACAAAAAAACAAGTGCTGGAAAAACCGCAGCATCCATACACCAAAGCTTTGCTGGCTTGCGTGCCTGATTACGAAGGAAAAAAACAACTCAAACCCATTGATTATGCATGGTTAAATGATAGTAATTTAAACGAGAGCAAGGCTGCGGTATGAGTGTTGTTGATGCTGACAATATTGTTTTGCAAGCCAATCATTTGGTTAAAACCTACTCACAAAGTAGTGGGCGTTTTGGTTTTGGGCGAGCCCAGATTAAAGCACTAGATGATGTGAGTATCGCCCTTAAAGCGGGTTCTACATTAGCAGTCGTCGGTGAATCTGGTTCTGGAAAATCCACCTTGGCGCGTTGTCTGTTACAATTGCAACCTATGGACAGCGGTGAAGTGCTGTTTCAAGGCGAAAATTTAGCTCAGTTGGATGCCCAGTCACTAAGAGCTATGCGTAAAAATCTACAAATGGTGTTTCAAGATCCTTTTGCGTCGCTTAATCCTCGAATGCTTGTCGGTGAAATAATCGGTGAAGGTTTATATATTCACGGTCTGGGCAGCGTTGCTGAGCAGAAAAATAAAGTCTATCAAATGTTGGAGCGTGTCGGTTTAAAGGCAAACGATGCGCTGAAATATCCACATCAATTTTCTGGTGGACAGCGCCAACGTATTGGAATTGCTCGCGCCTTGGTGTTGCAACCTAAAGTAGTGATATGTGATGAGCCAGTTTCTGCGCTGGATGTATCAGTGCAAGCGCAGATTTTGTTGTTATTAAAAGAACTACAGCTTGAAATGAATTTAAGTTATTTGTTTATCAGCCACGATTTAAGAGTAGTGCGACATATTGCAGACGAAATGGTTGTTATGCATAAAGGTAAAATAGTTGAGCAAGGTAATGTAGTTGATATTTACAATGCACCTCAGCAGCTTTACACGCAGCAGTTGTTAAGTGCAATTCCAGGTCGAAAAGCTGCCTAATTGTGCTAAGTATTCACAAATAAAATATTGAAACAGTTTAGATAATGAGAGAGAAAGAGTAATGGCATACGATTTAGAAGAGCAAGAGCAGTTAGACGAATTTAAGGCTTGGTGGAAAAAGCATGGCAAATTACTGACCAATTTGTTGCTTGCAGTATTTATCGCTTATGCAGCTTGGCAGGGCTATCACTATGTCCAAGCTAAAAAATCGGTAGAAGCATCTACTTTATACCAAACATTGGTGACAACCGATGCTAATAAGTTGGCAGACATTCAAGCGCAAGCCAAAAAACTGACTTCAGATTATGCAGGCACGCCTTATGCAGGACGTGCAGCCGTGTATGCGGCAAAAGCGAATATTGCAGCTAATGATAATAAAAATGCTAAAACTCAGTTGGAATGGGCAATCAAAAATGCAAAAGAAGATGCGACTAAAGCAATAGCAAGCTTGCAGTTGGCAGGCATTCTGTTTGAAGAGAAAAGTTATGACGATGCACTTAAGATATTATCCAGCGATTCAGATAAAGGCTTTACTGGCCTTAAAGAAGATTTAAAAGGCGATATTTACATGGTGCAAGGAAAAAAAGCCGATGCCAAAAAGGCTTATGAAGCAGCCTTGGCTGGATTAGATCCGCAAGGTAGATTGCAGCAATATACGCGTCAAAAACTTGAGTCACTTGGCGTTTAACTGTTGGGTAACTCAATGCGGATAACCATTATTAAGTACTGTTTTGTTGCTTGCTTAGCATTGTTAAGCGCCTGCAGCACATTGACAGAGTTACGTTCCAGTTTTGCAGACAGGGTGTTTGGGCGAGAGCCACCGAATCCACCAGCAGAGTTAGAGGAATTTAAGGCAACTTATACCGCTAAAGTGGATTGGTCAGCAAATGCAGGCAAAACTGCAACTTATGACTATACGCCGGCAAAAGATTCAGACGCGGTTTATGTGGCCAATGTGGAGGGTGAGTTAGCAAAGTTTGATGCTGCCAATGGTCGAGAATTATGGCGTATTGATATTGGCGAGCCGATAAGTGGCGGGGTTGGGATCGGCGCAGGAATTCTGTTGGTTGGGACCAATACAGGCTATTTGCACGCGATAGATACAGCAGGTAAGTTTTTGTGGAAATCTAAAGTTTCAAGTGAAATACTAAGTGTGCCACGTTATTTTGACGGTCTAGCAATTGTCCGGTCTGGCGATAATCATATTTATGGCTTAGATGCGGCAGATGGTAATCGTAAATGGGTCTATGAGCGTATCACCCCAGCATTGTCACTGCGTAGTAGTGTTGGCATCGTTGTCGATGGTGGTGCAGTCTACGCTGGTTTTGCAGGCGGAAAATTAGTTGCCATTCGTGCCGACACGGGTAAGACAATTTGGGAAGCAACCGTTGCACAGCCTAAAGGCGTGACGGAAATCGAGCGTATTGCTGACATTACCAGCCTGCCTTTTGTCGATGGTAATGTGATTTATGCGGTCGCTTATCAGGGAAAAATTGCGGCAGTAGATCGTGCAACTGGTAAGGTGCTGTGGAATCGCGATATCTCTAGCTATGCTGGATTAAGTGCTGAAGACGCAAAAGTATTTGTTTCACACACTTTGGGCTCAGTTTATTCACTTGATTTCACCAGTGGTAAAACATTTTGGCGGCAGGGGGCGTTGTTAAATCGCCGTTTGACAGCACCATTGCCAATGGGCAGTTTAATTGCAGTTGGTGATTTAGAGGGCTATATCCATTTCCTCAGTCGAGATGATGGCAATTTTTCTGCCCGCATTAAAGTAGATGACAATGCTGTGATGTCGCTTATTCCCGGATTTAATACTTCGCAATTAATTGCAGAAACACGCGACGGTGGCGTTTACGCCATCAGTGTTAAATAGTCGCTTCAAAATATGATACCTACCATTGTTTTAGTTGGCCGACCTAACGTCGGCAAATCGACCCTTTTTAATCGTATGACCAAAAGTCGCGATGCTTTAGTGGCTGATTTGCCAGGGTTGACGCGTGACAGGCACTATGGCCGCGGCATTGGCGCCAGCAAGCCTTATCTGGTGATTGATACGGGCGGTTTTGAGCCAACGGCTGAAAGCGGCATTTTAAAAGAAATGGCGCGTCAAACCTTGCTAGCCATTGACGAAGCCGATGTAGTGATTTTCTTGGTAGATGGTCGCGCAGGCATGACGCCGCAAGAATTTATTATTGCCGATAAATTACGCAAATCACAACGCCCCGTTTTACTGGCGGTAAATAAAACTGAAGGGATGAATAAAGCTGTCGTTTCGGCAGATTTCCATGAGTTAGGTTTAGGTGAACCATTATCTATTTCATCTGCACATGGCGAAGGCGTCAAAGATTTAGTAGAGCTGGCTTTAGAAAATTTTCCCGAGCATAATTTTGAGGAAGAACGCACCAACCTTAAAAAACCAAAAATCGCCATTGTTGGTCGCCCAAATGTAGGTAAGTCAACTTTGGTTAATGCGTTGTTAGGCGAAGAGCGTGTGATTGCTTTTGATGAACCAGGCACTACGCGCGATTCCATTGAAATCGATTTAGAAAAAAACGGCAAAACTTATACCATTATTGATACCGCAGGTGTTCGTAAACGTGGTCGTGTATTTGAAGCGGTTGAGAAATTCTCGGTGGTGAAAACCATGCAGGCGATTGAAGACGCCAATGTGGCGATTTTGGTGGTAGATGCGCAAGAAGGCATCACCGAGCAAGACGCGCACGTAGCCGCTTATATCTTGGATGCTGGCCGCGCTTTGGTTGTGGCGGTTAATAAATGGGATGGCTTACCAGAAGATGAACGTGAATTCATTAAAAAAGAGATCGACCGCAAACTGGTGTTTTTAGATTTCGCCAAATTTCACTATATTTCAGCGTTAAGAAAAAAAGGCTTACCTGAATTATTTACGTCAGTCGATGGCGCATTTAAAGCGGCCATGTCCAAACTAGCCACGCCGCAATTGACGCGTGTGTTGATTGATGCCATCGCGCAACATCAGCCACCGATTAGCCGTGGTACCAGACCAAAATTGAAATACGCGCATCAGGGCGGCATGAATCCACCGATTGTGGTGGTACATGGCAGCCATGTGGATGATATCAAAGATAGTTACAAGCGTTATTTAGAAGGTGTTTATCGCAAAACTTTTCAGTTGGTTGGTACGCCATTACGCGTGCAGTTTAAGCAAGGTGATAATCCGTTTGCTGAACCTGATAAACGCAAAGCGGGTGAAGGTATTGTCAGTATGCGCCGCCGTAAAACCGCTCAACGCGCTGAATTAAAAGCTAAAAAAGATATTGAAGATAAAAAACGTTAATTGCTTATTACTGATTGTTAAATATATTGTTAGTTAGCAATCAGTTAAGCTAAAAAACTATCATAGCTTAATACAGGCTTTCCCAGAACTTCCACCAAATACGTTCATCTTGGCTAACTTTGCCTAATACCATCGGATTTTGCGGATAGTTGGTTTTTAAGATGCGCATGGTGTCATCTTTCAAATCGGTTAAATCCATATAGTCATACGCGCTAATGCTAATCACCAATGCCTCTTCAACTGAAGTGGAATTTGGATAGTATTCAACTACATATTTTGCCCGGTTTAATGCAGCTAAATAGGCCGTACGGTTCATGTAATAACGTGCTACATGCAGTTCGTGCTCGGCGAGCGTATTGACTAAATATACCATGCGCTGAGTGGCGTCTTTATAATAGCGGCTTTTTGGATAGCGCTCAACCAGCTCTTTTAATGCTGCAAATGAAATTTTAAGCGTTTTAGGATCGCGGTCACTGATTTCTTGCGCGGTATATTTTTCTATCACACCGCGCTCGTTAAAACTTGCTAAGCCTTTGATATAGTACGCATAATCAATATTTGGATGGTTGGGGTGCAGTTTAATAAAGCGGTCAGCAGCCGCCACGGTAGAAATCGGATCTTGCTTTTTATAGTATGCATAAGCAATTTCCAGCTGTGCTTGTGTCGCATATTTGCCATGTGGGAAGCGAGATTCCAGAATCTGAAAATAACGCAGCGCTTGATCGTAATCCTTATCAATCATTTTCTGCTCGCCTTCCGCATAGATGCGTTCAGCTTGCCAGCCAACAGTGTCATCTAGCTCGGTTGGTTCGCCAAAAATGGCGCAACTACTTAATATTAAAGGCAGCAATAAAGCCGCAATATAACTGCATAAAAGCGGTAAAATACGTTTCACAATTTAAAACCTACAATCAATTTAGGTTTTTATTATAACTTAAGCTGTTAAAAACTGATGCCAAAAAACGAGTTACAAGATAACAAGCCTGCTAATACTTTAGAGATACTAAAAATTCCTATGCATTTGGGCGGAGAGCGATTAGATGTTGCTTTGCAACAAATGTTGCCAGCGCATTCGCGCTCTCGCTTACAAGCCTGGATTAAATCGGGTTTGGTGACGTTAAATGGTGATGCCGTTACACCTAAAACCAAAGTGTGGGGTGGTGAGCAAGTCAGTGTTGCGGCACAGGCCAATCCGCAAGAGCAAGCTTTTTTGCCTGAAAATATTCCGCTCAATATTGTGTATGAAGATGACACGATTTTAGTCATTAATAAACCTGCAGGCTTGGTGGTGCATCCAGCCGCAGGTAACTGGAGTGGTACGCTTTTGAATGCATTGCTCTACCATTTGCCGCAATTAACTGATGTACCGCGCGCGGGTATTGTGCATCGCTTAGATAAAGATACCAGCGGTTTATTAGTCGTGGCTAAAACTCTGGAGGCACAAACCAGTTTGGTGCGGCAATTGCAAGCACGTACGGTTAAGCGTGAATATCGTGCAATCGTATGGGGACAACTCTGGCGAAACGGCACGATTAATCAGCCGATTGGACGTCACTCGCATGCGCGCACAAAAATGGCCATTTCGCGTACTGGTAAGCCAGCGGTTACGCACTATGAAGTACTTGAACGTTTCGGCGTGCATACCTATTTGCGTTGTCAGCTGGAAACTGGGCGCACGCATCAGATTCGCGTGCATATGCAGTTTTTAAAAGCGCCAATGCTGGGCGACCCTGTTTACGGGATTGGCAATATAATCCCGCACAAACTTATGACGCAAACATTACGTGATGCGGTGAGCGACTTTAATCGTCAGGCTTTGCATGCGGTAAAACTCGGTTTAATCCATCCTAAAACGGATACGTTTATGGAGTGGCAGATTGAACTGGCAGACGATATGAAGATTTTGCTGGAAGCCATGCGTCATGAAGGTGTGCCAGTAGATGATGGAGAATCATTTGATTTTAGCTATCAAGAAGGGGATTATTATGAAGGCGAAGCAAATGACGATGACTTTGAGGATTTTGACGATGATGAGCCAGAAACGAATTAATTGCGCAAAAACAATAGCTTAAAAGATTGTTGTTTTAATCATGCTTAAAATAACTGATTTTATTATTCCTAATTGGCCAGCGCCCGCCAATATACATGCTTTGCAAACCACGCGACATGGCGGCATCAGTTTGGCACCATATAACAGCCTTAATTTGGGTGGTCATGTACAAGATAATGCTCTGCATGTTGCGCATAATCGTCAATTACTCAGCCAGTTTCTGCCATCTGAGCCTGTTTGGTTAAACCAAGTTCATGCTATTCATGTGGTCGATGCGGCAAATACCGATTGTATTCCTGATGCAGATGCCAGTTTTACAACTCGCAGTCGTACGGTATGTGTAACGATGACAGCCGACTGCTTGCCGATATTGTTATGCGATAAAGCTGGCACAGTAGTCGCAAGTGTTCATGCCGGATGGCGAAGTTTATGTGACGGTGTGATAGAAGAGACGGTGAAAAAAATGCCAGTTAATCCTGATCATCTTATGGCATGGCTTGGCCCAGCAATTGGTCCACAAGTGTTTGAAGTTGGCAGTGACGTGAGGGCGCAATTTATAGCAAAAGATGCGCTAGCTGAACATGCATTTACACCGCAAACTGGCAACAAATGGTTAGCCGATATTTATAAGATTGCATCCCAACGTCTTAACCATATAGGAATCAGCCAAATTTATGGTGGTGGACAACAAGAGAATTATTGTACTGTTACCGACGAGCAACGTTTTTTCTCATTCCGTCGAGACAATATAACAGGACGTATGGCATCATTAATTTGGTTAACCTAAAATCTCATGCAGATTTGTTTAGAATGATGCGTTAATAAAGTCTTCATTATGGCAGTTAAAACAGTGTCTTACGCTATAATGCCGTCAACTCTTCAATCTTTAAGTTTGCATGACCATTCCTGATTTTTCCGTTTTACTTTGGATATTATTATTTAGCTTATTTGGCGGCGTTTTAAGCGTTGCAGGCGCAGGTTTGGTTGCACTTAACATCAACAAAACCGCTATTCCAATGCTGATTAGTTATGCAATCGGCGCGATGCTAGGCGCTGTTTTTTTAGAGATTTTGCCAGAAGCAATTGCGGTGGCAGTCAGCCCAAAACACATTACGGTCACTGTGTTGCTGGGCATATTATTATTTTTTGCATTAGAAAAATTAGTCATTTGGCGGCATTGTCATGGCGACCACTGCGAAGTGCATGCGCTGCACACGGCAGAAGAATGTCCTGATAGTAAAACAGATTCAACAACGTCAAAATACAAAGCGGTGACTGCCAAGCAGCCATCAATTACCGCTCACTATCATCAAACAAAAGATGATCATGGTCGTAGTGGCATGATGATTATGATAGGTGATACTTTTCATAATTTTGTGGACGGTGTTCTAATTGCCTCTGCTTTTATGGTCGATATTAAAGTTGGCATCGTGACGGCAATCGCCATCATTGCACACGAAATTCCACAAGAAGTAGGCGATTTTTTGATTCTGTTACATTCTGGATATAGCAAAAAACAGGCGTTTATATTTAACTTAATATCCAGTTTAGCCACTGTTGTGGGTGGGTTTGCAGCTTATTTTGCGTTGCAGAATGTTCAAACCTGGGTGCCGACTATTTTAGGATTGGCGGCAGCTAGCATGCTGTATGTAGCGGTGGCAGATTTAATTCCAAGCCTGCATAAGCGAACTGAATTGCGCGCCACTGTTTCGCAACTCAGTCTTATCGCCTGTGGCGTTGCCTCAATCTGGCTAATTGGCTACTTTTTAGAATAAACGACAAATGAAAACAAACGTATGAAAATATCTGCAGTAACATCCGCGCCAAAAGTCGGCTTCGTTTCACTTGGTTGCCCCAAAGCGGGCTCTGATGCTGAGCGTATATTGACGCAACTGCGCGCAGAAGGGTATGAAATCTCAGCGAGTTATGAAGATTCTGATTTGGTAGTAGTAAACACCTGCGGCTTTATTGATTCTGCTGTGCAAGAATCGCTAGATGCAATTGGTGAAGCGATACATAAAAACGGCAAAGTGATTGTCACTGGCTGTTTGGGCGCTAAAAAAGGTGTAGTAGAAGCAGCACATCCAAGCGTGCTTGCAGTAACGGGTCCGCACGCGCTGGAAGAAGTGATGACGCATGTACATCATAATCTGCCAAAACTGCATGATCCCTATACCGATTTGGTGCCGCCACAAGGTGTGCGCTTAACGCCTAGTCATTATGCGTATCTAAAAATATCAGAAGGCTGTAACCACCGTTGCAGCTTTTGCATTATTCCAAGCATGCGCGGCGACTTAGTCAGCCGTCCAATTGGCGAAGTGCTAAATGAAGCCGAAAATCTAGTTAACGCAGGCGTATCGGAGATTCTAGTGATTTCACAAGATACCAGTGCTTACGGTGTTGATATGAAATATCGTTCAGGTTTCTGGAATGGTCGCCCAGTTAAAACACGCATGACAGAACTATGTGCTGCGTTAAGCGAACTGGGCATTTGGACACGTTTACATTATGTTTATCCCTATCCACATGTGGATGAAGTGATACCTTTAATGGCCGAAGGTCTGATTTTGCCGTACTTGGATGTGCCATTTCAACATGCCAGCCCACGTATTTTAAAAGCAATGAAGCGTCCAGCGCATGCTGAAAACAACCTAGCTCGCATCAAAGCCTGGCGTGAAATCTGCCCGGATATTACTGTACGCAGCACATTTATCGCAGGTTTTCCAGGCGAAACCGAAGATGACTTTAAAATGCTGCTCGACTTTTTAGAAGAAGCGCAACTGGACAGGGTAGGTTGCTTTACCTATTCCGCAGTCGATGGTGCAAAAGCCAACGAATTGCCCGATCATGTGCCGCAAGAAGTGAAAGAAGAGCGCCTGAGTCGTTTTATGGAAGTACAAGAACGTATTAGCGCTGCAAAACTACAAGCCAAGATTGGTAGTATACAAACTGTATTGGTGGATGAAATTCTGCGCGATACAGAAGGTAATTTTGAAGCTATCGGACGCACTAAAGCGGATGCGCCAGAGATTGATGGTGTGGTATATATGGAAGATGCAGAAGGTTTAACGCCGGGTGATTTTGTAGAAGTTGAGATTTACAGCGCTGATGGACATGATTTATGGGGCGGGCCGCCAGCCAAGTTTTAACTTAAATTTATGCGCACTTAAGAGAAATTAAGGCAATTTGATTATATTTTGATAATGACCAATAATTAAGGTACTAAATTAATAATATGACTAGAGTTAAAGCGATGGATGATAAATTAATAATATTAATTGCTCCCAATGTATCAGAGCAGATGGGCGGAGAGGCAATAAAGGCGCTACAAATTTTTCAACAGTATAAAAAAATTCATGCTAATACTATACAAATAACCCATGAAAGAAATAGAGTTGAGTTGGAAAGTAGACTTAAACTTAATGATGTGTTTTTTATTAAAGATAATTTTGTATCTATTTTCTTATGGAAAAGTATTGTTTTACGGATATTATTGGATGTCTGGTTTTCAAAGAAATCAGTTGAAATGGCAGAGAATATTGCCGCTCAGCGTAACTTTGGGAATGATTATGTAATTATTCATCAAACAGAGCCTAATTCACCTGTAGCACCTCGAAGCATATCAAAAAAACATATCAATGTTTTTGGTCCAATTAACGGCAATATCTATTATCCGAAAATTTTTCAACATAAAGAGAAAATATTAGCTAAGTTTAGGCGTGTACTACACTTTCCCCTTCAAAAATTAAATTCTTTGTTTTTTAAAAACTTGAGTAATTCTGACTTAATCTTTGTTGCAGGAGGATCTAGAACATTAAATTCATTAGAAGCTGGTGGCTGCGCGAAGAGAATATTTATCGAAACTTTGGATTGTGGTATTAATGACGATATTCTTGACAGACCAAGAATAAAACACAAAGGCGTAAACTACAAATATATTCATTTTGGTCGGCTGGTTTTTCATAAATGTACGTTTCTTATTATTTCTAGTCTTGTAAAAACTAGGTATCCAGTAACACTAGATATAGTAGGTAGCGGGCCAGAACTAGAGTCATGTAAACAGCTGGTTAAAGATTTAGGTTTGGACGATAGAGTGCGTTTTTTGGGTTGGTATACTAGCCATAACGATTTGTTTAACTCATTTAATCAATATCGCGGTGTTGTGCTACCTAGCATCGAGGATGCAAATGGAATTGTTATTCAAGAAGCCATGGCAGTTGGTCTGCCTCCAATTTGTTTAGACTGGGGAGGGCCTCAGTTATTAATTGATCACAATGTTAATGGGTATTTAATAGAACCTAAAAGTATCGATTATATCACCACAGAAATGGCAGCACACTTAGATAAGCTTGGCTCAGATGATTCTTTAGCTGAGAATTTTTCAGTTGCGGGAAGAGAAAAGGCGGAAAACTGGAGATGGTCTAAAGTTGCAAATAATTGGATAAGCTATTATGAAACAATTAAAAAAGACGCTTAAATCTAGTTAAATAAATCTGGCAAAAATGCTGCTGGTCTTTGACTATCGGCACGCTCTTCTAAAAAGTCAAAGGTAAGTGGGCAACGGATAGGTTTCT
>JAZKEJ010000163.1:0-9373 GCA_040387095.1 Pseudomonadota bacterium
ACTCTAGGTAGCTCTTAATTTCAACGGTGGTTAATTTATTCATAATTGTTGTTAATCTTAGTTTGCATCAATATGGAACGTCTAATTATTAGCATCTTATCAGCAGATTAACAATAGGCTATTTATTTTCTGCGCAGGCTAATGTGTGATTGAATCAATTCTTTTGCTTGATAGCGGAAACGGCTGCCGTCGGCATCTTTAACCCACATATGTAATAATCCACTAAAAAACAGATGTGTGTCTAATGCCAATTCACGTGGTGTGTGCGCAGATATTAAAAGATTTTTCTCTTTTGCGCGTTCATAGGCTAACTGAATTTTTTCAGTAATATTAGAACAGTTGTTTAAAATTTGTTGCAGCACAGTGGCAAATTCATCTACATATTCACACTTAATCATCATAATTTCATAAGTCTGACGCATTTCAATGTTCTCATTAAGTTCATTGATTGTGTCACACAAGCTATTTTCAATTTGTGTAAGCGGATCCACATTTAAAGTTTGACTCGGCGAAGAAAGCGTATCGTCCATACGGTCAATAAGCGGTAAAAAAACTTGATCGCGAATAGCGTAGAAAATTTCAGTTTTGTTTTTAAAATGCCAATAAACCGCACCACGCGTCACGTTTGCCTGTGATGCGATGTGTTCAAGCGTAGAGCGACTGACACCACGTGTTAAAAACACTGTTCTGGCAGCGTCGATAATACGTTGTCTTGTCAGTTCTGCGTCTTCTTTCGTTTTTCTTACCATGAGTTATGCACTTAAATTGAGTTAAATCTAACAGTTATTGAGTGTTATTAAGTCCAGTTTAGTTTTTTAAATCGAGATGATTATTGATAATAGTTTAATCAAAAAACTGTTTACATACATTCTTGTTTGTATATAATATAACTCAAATACATTTATAAATAAATATTTTTCTTATTATTTAATGATTAACATATCAAAAAATAGTTGCAAAAATTACTTTAAACAGGGTTGTCCATATGCTTTTTCTGTTGCAACAAAATCACTTTAAAAAACTTAAATTTTCACATGCGAGCTTAATAGTAGGCGCATTTATGGTTCTAATGTTGCAGGGCTGCGGTAAAGAGAAAGAAGCAGTAGCAAGTGCGCCACCAGCTATGCCAGTCAGCTATATAAGTGTGCAGCCAAAGTCGATACCCATGAGTGTGGAAGCTGTTGCTCAAACAGAAGGTGCGCGAGAAGTAGAGGTCAGGCCGCGTGTGGGCGGAATTATTCTTAAAAAAATGTTTGAAGAAGGCGAGCCAGTAAAAGCAGGGCAAGTATTGTTTGTTATTGATCCAGTGCCATTCCAAATCGCGCTAGCGCAAGCAAAAGCGCAGGCGGCTGGGCAAAGTGCGCGAATCACACAAACATCGCGCGAATCGAGTCGTTTAAAAGAATTACTTGAAACGCAATCAGTCAGTCAGCGCGAGTATGACAACGCAACATCAGATGTCAGTATTTCACAGGCAGATATGCAGCAGGCACAGGCAGCTATTAAAGAAGCCGAATTGAATCTTTCTTACACGCAAGTCACTGCGCCAGTTTCTGGTATTGCTGGACGCTTTCAATTTTCGGAAGGCGCGCTGGTAAATGCGAATACCAGCTTGTTGACAACGGTTGTTCAATTGTCACCGATTTGGGCACGTTTCAGTTTATCAGCATCGGAGCTTGCTGGTTTGGGTGGGCATGTAGATTCAGATAACGTGTCGGATGTGACGTTAATACTACCTGATGGGAGTGAGTACGCACAAAAAGGAAAATTAAATTTTACCGCGAACCGAATTGATCCCACCTTAGGTACACAGGAATTACGCGCAACTTTTAATAATGCAGATAAAGTTTTGTTGCCGGGCCAATTTGTACGTGCAAGAGTGACTACTGGTTTGCATGAAGGTGTATTTTTAGTGCCGCAAACGGCTGTAATGACAGGCGATCAAGGAAAATTTGTTTATGTTGTTAACGCTGAGAATCAAGCAACACCAGCACCTGTTGTTTTAGGCGAGTGGCATGGTAAAGACTGGATTATTTTGAAAGGTTTAAATGCAAACGATAAGGTGATTATTGATAATTTAATCAAGTTAAGACCTGGTGCAGTAGTCGCACCAAAAATGCAGGGTGATAGTACTCAGTCAACCAACCAAGAACCTGGCGCCACGCTAGATAAGCCAGCGGCTAAATCTAAAGCGAAAATTGGCTAATTATTTATCTGAGTATATAAAACCATGACCAAATTTTTTATCACCAGGCCTATTTTTGCCTCAGTTCTGTCGATTATTATCGTATTGGCAGGCTTAGCTGCTGCGCTTAAATTGCCTGTTGCACAGTACCCGCAAATTGCACCTCCTACGGTGTTGATTACAGCAACTTACCCAGGGGCAAGTGCAGAAACTCTTTCCAAAACTGTTGCTGCGCCCATTGAGGAACAATTAAGTGGTGTTGAGGGATTGCTGTATTTCAATTCAAGCGCAGACTCAAGTGGCACATTAACCATTACAGCTACTTTTGAAGTGGGTACAGATGTTAATCAGGCAACATTTAACGTGAGTAACCGCGTGAATATTGCTTTACCACGCTTGCCAGATGAGGTGCGCCGTACAGGTTTAGTAGTACAGAAGCGCTCAAATGACATTCTGCTTGTAATCATGCTGACGGACAAGCAAAGACGCTACGACCCGCTTTATTTAAGTAATTACGGTACATTGAATGTGCTGGACGAACTTAAACGCATTAAGGGTGTGGGTGACGCGACCATTTTTGGCGCACAGGATTATTCTATGCGTATTTGGTTAAGACCGGACCGCATGGCGCAATTAGGTGTAACGACAACTGATATTGCCAATGCAATCCAATCGCAAAACGCGCAGTACGCAGCAGGTAAAATTGGTCAAGAACCTTCACCCAGTTCGCAACAGCTAGTATATACCGTGACTGCAAAAGGTCGTTTGATTGAGCCAAGTGAGTTTGGCAATATTATTATTCGCGCTGATGGTCCGCGTGGTGTGCTGTATTTAAAAGACGTTGCGCGAATCGAGCTGGGTTCACAGAGCTACAATGTGCGTACCGCTTTGAACGGATTGCCTGGCGTAGGTATTCCTATTTTCTTGCAAACAGGTGCCAATGCGCTTGAAACTGCACAAGCAGTTAAAGATAAGATGGATGAACTCAAACAACGTTTTCCAAAAGGTGTTGATTGGGAAACGCCTTATGACACCAGTGATTTCGTTAAGGCATCCATATCAGAGGTAGTTAAAACCTTGGCCGAAGCCTTGCTTCTAGTTGTACTGGTCGTCTATGTGTTTTTGCAAAGCTGGCGTGCCACCTTAATTCCGTTAATTGCGGTGCCAATTTCATTAATCGGTACATTTGCAGGTTTATGGATATTTGGCTTTTCAATCAACACTTTAACCCTGTTTGCCATGGTCCTTTCAATCGGTATTGTGGTAGATGATGCAATTGTGGTGCTGGAAAACGTGGAGCGCTTGATGTCAGAAGAAAAGCTGACACCAGTCAAAGCTGCTGTTAAATCGATGGAGCAGGTTTCAGGTGCAGTGATTGCGATTGTGCTAGTGCTGTGCGCTGTATTTGTACCGGTAGCATTTTTAGGTGGTATTGCAGGCGAGATGTATCGTCAGTTTGCGGTTACTGTGGCTGTGGCTGTGGTGATTTCAGGTGTTGTAGCACTTACACTAACACCTGCTTTGTGCGCAATTTTACTAAAATCGGTGCATGAAGAGTCTAAGTTTTTTAAACCATTTAACCGCGGTTTTGAGAAATTAACCAATTTTTATACAAGTACGGTTAACTTAACATTGCACCATAGAATTATTGGCATGATTGTATTTGCTGCAATTATTGGCTTAGTAGCAATTCTGTTAAGAACGGTACCCGGCAGTTTTGTGCCGGCCGAAGACCAAGGCTATGTTGTCACAGCGGTCATTATGCCAGATGGCGCAACGTTAAGTCGTACTACTAAAACTACTGAAGCGGTGCGTTCAGAAATTGCAAAAGACCCTGCTGTTGCACATGAATTTGCGGTATATGGATTTGATTTGATTGGCGGCGGCAACAAAACCAGCGCGGCAACGATGTTTGTGCGTTTAACCGATTGGGATGAGCGTGAAACAACTGCAGAAGGTGTTGTTGCCAAGCTGTTTGGTATCGGCGCACGACAGCCTGACGGCATGGCAATTGCGTTTAATCCACCAGCGATTCGCGGTTTGGGCAGCTCAGGTGGTTTTGAAGTGTATGTACAAAGCCGTAGCGATTCAGATCCAATGCGCTTATCTGCAGTTGTGAATAACTTTATGGATGCTTTGCGTAAAGAACAGCGTTTAACTGGGATTAACAGTTTTTTTCGCCCAACTGTGCCGCAATTATTTGTAGAGGTTGATGAAGCAAAAGCGATTTCACAAGGCGTGCCAGTTGCAGATATTTATGCGACTTTGCAAAGCACCATGGGTTCTTTGTATGTAAATGACTTTAATAAATCGGGTCGCACCTATCGTGTGCAATTGCAAGCCGAAGCTGAATATCGCATGAAAGCAGAAGATTTAGGCAAAGTGTATGTGCGTTCTAATGCAGGAAAAATGGTGCCTTTATCGGCGTTAAGTAAAGTGAGTAGCATTGTTGGCGCCGAGCAGTTAGAGCGTTATAACGGTTTACTTTCTGCCAAAGTATTAGGTGGCGGAGCAGCAGGCGTGAGTTCGGGCGATGCGATTGCAATGGTAGAAAAAGTCGCAGCTGAAACCTTGCCAGACAGTTACCAAATTGCCTGGACCGGTCAAGCATATCAAGAAAAACGTACTGGCTCTGCGGCGATTTATGCGTTTGGTTTTGCAATCATCGTGGTTTTTCTGATTCTTGCTGCGCAGTTTGAAACTTGGGCCTTGCCATTAGCAGTGATTATGGCGGTGCCGTTTGCTTTGGCTGGCGCACTTTTGGCGGTACTATTTCGCGGCATGCCGAATGACATTTACTTCCAGATTGGTTTAATTACCTTAATTGGCTTGGCGGCAAAAAATGCGATTCTAATTGTGGAGTTTGCTAGCCAGAAAATGGAAGAAGGTATGCCGGTAGCGCAAGCTGCGATTGAAGCTGCGCGCCTAAGGTTCAGACCAATCGTGATGACTTCGATGGCATTCGTATTAGGAATCGTGCCTTTGGTAATTGCAACCGGCGCAGGTTCCGCAGCACGACGTAGTATGGGCACGGGCGTATTTGGCGGCATGATACTGGCCACCTTTGTAGCGACTATATTTATTCCGCTATTCTTCACATGGTTGAGTAATACCCATGTTGATAGAAAACATCACGACCAAGGCCTATAAATTGAACATAGGCAAATCAACGTAAATAGTGTTTATCAGTAGATTTTTTTTGATAAACACTATTAGTTAAGTATAAAAAATAGGTAAAAATTAGCATGAAAAAACTCAGTGTATTGTTATTAGTATTTTTAAGCTCATGCACAATGCTGGGACTGGATTATAAACGCAGCGAAACTAATTTGCCTGCGACTTATAGCCAGCCAGATGCTGATGTTAATGCGGCAGCGGCGACTGAATCAACTAGGCAGTGGTGGAAACATTATCAAGATTCAAAACTAGACGAACTGGTGGAGTTAAGCTTGAAAAATAACACCGATATTCAATTGGCTGTTGCACGTATTGAAGAAGCTGATGCCAGTATGCGCGAAGTAGGCGCATCGTTGTTCCCAGAAGTCAACTTATCTGCAGATGCCACGCGAAGCAAAGTAACAGAATTAGGCGCTTTCCCAGTATTTATTGCGCCGATTCGCAATAACTATACCTTTGGTTTTAGCACCAATTATGAGTTGGATTTTTGGGGCAGGGTGAGAAGAGCCAAAGAAGCAGCTACCGCAACGGCATTGGCATCGCGCTATTCCAAGCAAACGGTTGAGCTTTCGCTAGTTGGGTTAGTCAGCAGCAATTATCTGCAATTGCGTGGTATTGAAGCGCAAATTGCAGTGACAAAAGATAATTTGCGTAGCCGTACTGAGTCATTAAATTTGACACAGCGCCGTCTCAAAGGCGGTATTGCAAGCAGTTTGGAAGTGAGCCAGGCAGAAGTTGCTGTGACTAATTTAGATGCACAATTAATTGAATTGAACCGTTTGCGCTCATTGACTTTGCATCAACTAGCGGTGTTAACTGGTGTTCTGGATTTGAATCTTGATAATAATCCTAATCAGACGGATATTCGCTCAATGCCTTTGCCACCTGTGCCGCCTGCCGGATTGCCATCTGCTTTACTTGAAAACCGTCCAGATGTGCGCCAAGCAGAGCAGGCATTAATCGCAGAAAATGCCCAGATCGGTATTGCGAAAGCAGCCATGTATCCAAGCATTAGCTTGACTGGTAATTATGGAGGTGAAAGTCTAGAGCTTGGCAATATATTAAAATCTGGCGCACGTATCTGGACGCTTGGTTTAGGCTTGGATCTACCAATTTTTGATTCAGGTAGGCGTAAAGCGCGGGTTGATCAGGCAAGCGCAAGACAAAAACAAGCACTGGCACAATACCAAACAGCAATTCAAAATGCATTTAGGGAAGTAAATGATGCGCTGGTAACCAGACGTTTAAATGTAGAGCGTGAACAAAGCTTGGCGGCAAGTGAGGCCTCGGCCAAAAAAGCATTGACTGTGGCTGAGAATCGCTATAAAGCTGGCTATTCAGCCTATCTGGAAGTATTAGATGCGCAGCGTGTACATAATGATGCCGCTTTGGCCAAAGTACAAGCTAGACAAGCCAGTAGTTTAGCAACCGTTGAATTATTTAAAGTGCTGGGCGGCGATTGGCACGGTGAAGCGCAGGTTGATGCCAGCAATAGTTCTGCGGTATCAAAATAAGTTGCTTGCCACTAAAATGGGAAAGCGACTTTCACCCAATCATCTCGCGACTCGATAGGCTCACCCAAATTTGCTTTTTTGGGTGAACCGGCAATATTGACAGCATAAGCGGTGTTGGGACGATAGTTTATTTTGGGTAATATTAAGGTTGATATGCTGGATAGTCCGGCTTCAATCGGTAAGTAAATACCACAAAATATGCCGGTTTCGACTGCTGTTATTTGACTTGTGGGCAGAATTTCCGACACCGTATCGGGAAAAGATTCGTTCACATCTAATTGCCGCAACTGAACCCAAGTGGGATGGACCGACATCACTTCGATACCGACTTTTAGCTGATTGCCTGTTGTTGGTTTTACGCCTCTGATAATGCCGATAACAATCTGGCTTGGGTCTTCATCCATCAACAAACCGATTAACTTATCTGGTCTGGCCAAAATATTGGCATATTTGTTCACTCTTGTACCTAGTCCGTGTGGACTTTCATCCGTCACAATCCATGTGTCTAACGAGCCGCTGTTTAAACCCAATCCTGTCGATTGACTCAAAACCGTATGGCCACGTAACCTTTCATCAAAAGATTTTCCATCACGCGATAAGCGTAAACCGCTGCTTATTTGATTGGCATGCGATACTTGATTGCAGATACTTACAATACCCGCGCTCACTTTAGCTGTTTTTGATGTTGCATTCCGCTCTTCTTTGCGGCGTTGTCTCACATAGTTAGTCTTAGTCCACTCTGCCAGCATAATTTTTAAAGTGCTGTTTAATCTTTTAACATGGTCAATTTTTGCAAACTGTAAACTCTCAGGAATTTCCCCACGATCAGTCACTGAAATCCCAATGGAAATTTGTTTCTCTAGATCGTCTAATTCCCAGTAGCGGCATTGATCATTCGGCTCAAAGTTGCGCATGCGCTTAGCCGCCACATCTTTTTCCATATCCATATAAAACAAATATTGCTCAGGCGTGTAGTTTTTGCTGATGTGCGCGCGAGTTAACCAATTATTTAGTACACGGCAAGCAATATCTACTTCTTGTTTATTTAAGTTGGCTTGTATCAGCTGCCCAAGCATGCATATCTGCACAAAATACGCAGATAAAGTAGTAGATGGCGACAGTTTGAACAACTCAATTGGCACATTCAGCGATAACTGCTGACTTGCAATGCGGTATAACATATACAGCTGAATCCACATTTTTGTGGGTGGATTTGCCTGTGTAAACATGCGCCACTTCATCATATTCATGGCAGCAATAACTGCTCTGGCAATGATAATAACTGGCATATTGCCTTCTAGCTTAAACTTGTTGGGATTAATGACTTTTTCAATGATTTTAAGATGTGCAATATAGGATTGGCGGCAATAGTTGTAACAAGTTTCTGAAATATTGATTTCCAGCTCGGGTTTTAAATTTTCTACCTGTACAAACTGAATTGATATTTTTTCTAGACGTGAAAAGTTAAGCTCTTCAAGTGCAATGATCAAGCCTAGCAGCGCGCCGTAATCCATTGTTTCGTCGGTTTGCATTTGCGCAATAATCACCGCAAGCTGCTGATGGCTGAACTTTAATGCGGCAATATCTTCCATTTCAGCAAGGTCATCTAACCAAGAAAACTGTGTGTTCAGTTTCTTGCTATTTACCCTACCAAAAAATTGTCCGATGATATTTTTCATTAAGCCTGCGTAAGTTTGATTCGGTTTGCTGCGTAATTTTAATAGATTTAATTAAAATATAATAATAAATCATTGAATAATCAACTGTTATCTAAAATTTAACCATGAAAAATGCTCAGTATTCGCCAATCAAATTAAGGAATTTAAGTTGCATGTTAGAATAAGGCTTTCCACTTATTGATTTAACACATGAACGTTCGCACTCGATTTGCCCCCAGCCCAACCGGTTTTTTACACATTGGCGGCGCGCGCACCGCGCTATTTTCCTGGGCGTACGCTAAAAAAAATGCGGGACAATTTATCTTGCGTATTGAAGATACCGATGTAGAGCGTAGTACGCCAGAGGCTGTACAAGCGATTCTGGATGGCATGCAGTGGCTGGGCTTGGACTACGATGAAGGTCCGTTCTATCAGATGCAGCGCATGGACATTTATAAAAAAGTCATTCAAAGCATGCTGGACAAAGGCACTGCATATTACTGCTACAGCAGCAAACAAGAATTGGAAATTCTGCGCGAAAGCCAAATGCAGCAAGGTTTAAAGCCACGTTACGATGGTAAATGGCGACCAGAACAAGGCAAAATTTTGCCGGCAATTCCAGCAGATATTCCGCCCGTTGTGCGTTTTAAAAATCCGCAAACTGGTGTAGTGGCTTGGGATGACTTGGTTAAAGGCAGAATTGAAATTGCCAATAGTGAGCTAGACGATTTGATTATTGCGCGCGCAGACGGCACGCCTACCTACAATTTTTGCGTGGTGGTAGATGATTATCAAATGGGCATCACACAAGTGATTCGTGGCGATGATCACGTTAATAA
>JAZKEJ010000164.1:0-2286 GCA_040387095.1 Pseudomonadota bacterium
TCTATTGATGAAATCATAGTTAGGCTAAAGCAAAAAGCAGCAGTGCAAGGGGTTAGTCCAGAGCATGATATGAAGCATGCTGTTCCTGATGCTTTCAAAGTCAAAGGCATATCAACTTACTACAACAAAGAAGGCAAGCCAAGTGGTCAGTGGGTTAAGTCAACGCTAGACGACAAGCTGCGCATGGAATTAATACAGGCTGGCTTTGATGCCATGGCAGATATATTGCCGCGTTTAGAGCCAATTAAACGCCCACTATTGACGCATGACAAGTTATGCAATCTTTTCACAATTACTGACTTTCATCTTGGAATGCTTGCTAACGAAAAAGAAAGCGGCAATGACTGGGATTTAAAAATAGCGGAAAAACTGTTAATTGATTGTTTTGAACAAATGATTAGTTCAACTGCGCCGGCACAAACTGCATTTATTAATCAGCTAGGTGATTTTCTCCACAGCGATGGAATCATGCCTGTTACACCTACAAGCGGTCATATTGTGGATCAGGATGGTAGGTTCGCAAAGATAGTAACAGTGGCATTACGGGTATTGCGCCGCGTAATTGACATTGCATTAATGCGCCATGAAAAAGTAATCGTACTCATGGCTGAAGGCAACCACGATATAACATCAAGCATCTGGTTAAGGGTTATGTTCAAGGCGCTGTATGAAAACGAGCCTAGGGTGCAGGTAATTGATTCTGAATTGCCTTATTACCAATATCAGCACGGAAAAACTATGTTGGCTTTTCACCATGGTCATTTATCTAAAAACGATTCATTGCCTCTCTTGTTCGCATCACAGTTCCCAAAAGTATGGGGAGATACAACCAAGCGATATTGCCACACAGGCCATAGGCACCACGTAGAAGAAAAAGAACATAGCGGCATGAAGGTTATTCAACATTCCACTTTAGCCGCTAGGGATGCTTACGCCTCTCGCGGTGGATGGATTAGTGAGCGTGAAGCAACTGCCATCACCTATCACTCTGAATATGGGCAAGTTGCCAGAACAACTGTAACACCTGAGATGCTTACATAAGAAAGATACCATGGACTTTGACAGAGCATTTACCGCCTTAATCGGCAATGAGGGCGCATACACTAACGACCCAAAAGACCGTGGAAACTGGACAAGCGGCAAGATAGGCGTTGGCCTTTTAAAAGGCACTAAGTACGGCATCAGCGCCATGACTTACCCCACGGTAGACATTCGCAATCTATCGCTAGATAACGCCAAGAAAATCTATCATCAAGAGTTTTGGCTTAAAGCTCACTGTGACGAACTACCAAACGCAATTCGCTTTGACATATTTGATATGGCAGTGAATAGCGGAGTATTGGCAACCATTAAAACCCTACAGAAAGCGATTGGCGCAGACCCTGATGGAATCATTGGCAGTCAGACTAAAAAGCTACTTGAGTTTTACGATGCAGAACGCCTGGACAAAAGACTATCCGCGCAACGCCTTTTATACATCTGCGATATAGGCACATTCCCCACATTCGGCAAGGGATGGGTGCGCCGTGTGGCTAATAACCTTTTACTGGATTAATCATGTTTACAGCCTTGCTATTAACAGCTAAATCCATCCTTAATGGTGCTCTAAGGCTATTTCTTGAGCATTGGCGCGTTTTAATTCCATTGTTGATAGTTGCATATTGCCTGTACGCATTTAACGCGATGTACAAAGCAAAAAATGAGGCAATAAATGAACTGTCTGCATTCAAACAAGCAATCGCAGTAAAAGTTCGAGAACAAGAGATTGAGCAAGCCATTAAGTTATCAATTGCTCAGCAAGCAGTGGAAAAATCCCAACTAGATCACAGCAAACAAATTGAGGCAATCAAAAATGATTACGCAAAACGTTATCAAGTTAATGTTAATACTATCGCTAGCCTTCGTAACAGCCTGCGTGAAAAAGTGCGAAGTGATACCTTTGCCATCCCCGAAATTGACCCCAATACCGAAAGAACTGCCGATGAGTGGCGAAACAGTTACTCAGCCATTGATCGACAATATAAAAATCTAGTAGACGCATGCTCAATCACCACGATTGATTACAACTTGCTCCGTGACTGGGCTGATATCGCTTGCAACCAAATAGGATGTGAATAATGAGACAATCAAACACTGATGTAATCGCTTTAATACTTGTATGCGTAATAGGCGCCATTTGTACCATCACTTTATTTATAGGCGCAATTTCGCTATTTAACAAAGCGTATGCGGCTACCGTTTGGACACAGCAACCAAATGAATATAGCTGGTACAAGCAAGGCACAG
>JAZKEJ010000165.1:0-1073 GCA_040387095.1 Pseudomonadota bacterium
CCATATCTTCGCTAAAAGTAGCGGTAACCTGGTTGGTGGTTTTAACCTGGCCCTGTGGGGAGAAATCCTGTACATAAAGGGCGGCAAAACTGCTTTGCATAAACCCCAATAAGACGAACGCCATCAATAAGTTAAACCGGGTAATTTGATTGATGCGCATGGTGGCAAGCCGCTGATAAAAGACGCACTATCATAGCGCAAGATAATGCTTATTTACAGCATAAAAAAAGCACGCCTCAATTAAATTGAAGGCGCGCTAGAGGGGAGTTGAAACCTAGATATTAAAGTGATGTTTAAAACGTATATTAAGCATTTTTGCGACGTGAGCTGGCCACAATAAAACCTAAACCAGCCAATAACATGGCATAGGTTTCAGGCTCTGGTACCGCTGCCGTCAATTGCACATTATCAAACCATAAAGCACTGGTTTCGTTGTAGTCATTCACATCAACGATACCAAAAGCCAATGTTACTGATGAAGCAGTAGCGAATGTTTGGCTAAAGAAGCTGGCGCCAGTTGATAAAGCATAAGGCACTGAAGGTGTTAGTGCGTTTGAAGATTGGGCTAATTTGGTTAATGCGCCATTAACCGCCACAAACGCGAAATCCTGGTTAGCGCCTTCATTGGTAAACATATTCCAGTTAAAGCTGAGCGTATCGCCTGCGTTGACTGTGAATGTTTGTTTTAATAATGAGCCTTCAAAAACGAATTCGCTATCTGTATCCAAAGCACCTGCATTCAGGCCAGCAAATGCCTCAAATCCACCTAAGGCGATATCGTATGCTGATGTACCAGATGCATTAAATGTACCTGCATCTTCTGCAAAGTCATCCTGAAAATCTAAAGATGCCGTAGTCAAAAACGCACCACCCGATGCTGTTGTTACATCACCCAAAGTGCTCCAGCCATTTAAGCTATTACCTGCAAAGCTACCGTTAGTAACAGCCGCCATTGCGTTGCCAGCCAATAATAAACCCACTGTTGTTGCGATTAAGCCTGCTTTTAATACTAATTTTTGCGTGTTCATTTGAAAAACCCTTTTCGTTTATATATAAATTTAAAAAACAATATT
>JAZKEJ010000165.1:1083-8365 GCA_040387095.1 Pseudomonadota bacterium
ATTAGTAAGACTTTTAATAAGCTAGCTAGCTTAATAATATTTACTAAGCTTAATTTTTAGGCACTTGAATACCTGAACTTGCTTGATTAATCACTAAGTCACGTGCTGGAATAACTTGCTTAGCAGTCAAGCCTTTTAAAGTGACCAATGGCTTGGCGGTAGCTGGACCTGCGAAGCCGTCTGCATCAAATTGCAAACTTACACCTCCAACAACATCCACTAGCTGTAACTTGCCTCCCACAAAGTCAAGTGCAATGTTCTTTAATGGCATACTAGTTAAATCTATTTTGTCAGCATAAGGCGTGAAATCAGTAATGATGTCGCCTGCGTCACGGATAGAGGTATATACAAAAGTATCCGCGCCTGCGCCGCCCGTTAATGTGTCAGCGCCTGCGCCGCCATTAATCGTATCATTGCCATTTGTGCCAATAATCGTATCGCGACCCGCTGTACCGTTTTTAACAGTGCCTGCAACCACTACGCCTGCAGCTACATCAATCAAGCGGCCATTTAAATCCAGTGCGTTTTCTGTACCATACAAGTTGCTTGTGATTTCGTCACCATCGGCAGCATCAATGCGGCCCAAGCCACCTGCCGCTTTAGGTGATTGAATATAATTAGCCAATGCCTCCTGGTAAGTGACTGTGAATGGGCTGTTTTCAAACAGCACGTTATTCGCTGCAAAGGGGTATGCATCGCCACCGTTAGCGGTAAAGTCAATCGTAGTAAATGAGAATGTGCGGCTTGTGTTCACTACAGCGCCGTTATTGATCAGCACTGTACCGTCATCCAATACCACACGTACGATGCGATTGCCTGTGCCTGTTGTAGTACGCGCTGTGTTGGCACTGTTGTAGGTGATTTTCATGCCAGAAACTTGCGCATAACGACCATTTACCGCGCCGGATGGACTTGTCGCGCCGTAAGCATGCTCTAGGATATCTTTAAGCTGTGTCGCATTCATGCTTAAAGCTACTTTTACCAGGTTGGTGAATGGTAAAACGTTAAATGTATCGCCAACTGACACATTGCCAGGGCCTGCAATGCTGGTGCGAATACCACCACCGTTTTGAATCGCTACATCCGTGTTACCAGCAAAGCGCATCGCATCTGCAACCAAGTTGCCCAAACCGGTTTCTGCGTTACGAACGCCAGAAATATAATTACCCGAAGTACCAAGGACACCGTTTGTGCCATTTAATGCAACAGCGCTTGTACCGATAATTTGTGCATTTAATGCGGCTATATAATTGCTCACTGGCGCTACTACTTGCGCGTTGATTTGTGCATCGCCTGTTACGCGGTCGGCATCTGCCGCTGCGCCTGTCACGCGAATCATACGTGTGCTGTCCACGCTGGTTAAGGCGCCGGTCGTATCATCAATGGTCAGGTTTACTTCGCCCACATAACGATTACCAAAATGGCCTGTTAATACGGCAACTTGCTTGCCTTCTGCGCTGGTTGCAAATACGGGATGCGTATTAAATGTTGGGGCAACACCGCCATTAATCAGCAAATCATCGGTGTCACTCATCAACTCATGACCACCGCCGGAAACCACTAAATCCACACCCGTCAAGTTAGGGATCATCAAGTTGATTTCATTGCTGGCATTTTGCAAATGGCTCATCACAATAACAGTACTCACGCCTTTGTTATTACGTAAATCATCAATTTGCGCCTGAATCAAGGGAATGATTGCGGCAATATTTTGTGCTTCTGTATTGGCTGGGTTGTAATTCAACATTGAGCCTGGCGCAGGAGATGAAATGCTTGGTAACAATGGCGTAGTGGCGCCTACGATACCGATTTTTTTGCCGCCAGTTGTTGTCACCACTTTATAAGGTGCCACTTTGCCGCTTGCTGCCAACGCTGCAAACTGTGGTGTCACATTAAAGTTTAAATTGGAAGATAAATAAGTCGTGTTTGAGACTTCAGCAAAACGTGCAGCGATATCAGAACCATTATCAAATTCGTGATTACCAAAAACCGTCGCATCAAAACCAATCTTACGCATAGCGATTGTGTCGTAAAAATCTTGCCCGCCATCTGCATGCGCCGTGGCTAAATTAACCAGGCTGGCCGTAAAGCGCGGACCCGGCAAAAAGGCATCACCTGCGTTTAATTTAATCACTGTTTTGCCAGCAGCGGTTGCAGCCGTTTGCGCATTTGCAATCACCGTTGCCAAACGGTCAATACCACCATAAAAAGAAATCGCTTGTGCCGTTGTATCGCGCAAATTACCTTGTGCTGAAATCAACCAGCTCTCTTGGTCGCCAATATGTAAAACGGTTACGTTTTCTGCAAGCACAGGCGCAGACACAAACATGGCCGCCACCAGCAAGGACAAGTGTTTCATTTTTAACATGGTTTTTCCTAAAGTTTTAAAATGGATTGAATACAGTGCACGCTAATTTTTAGGCTACGTGCTTTTTATTAACCTGTACTTTAGCGATTGAATATTGCGTGAGAACTGGAGTTTATGAACCGAAAGGACTAGGCTTTAATAGCCATTTATGACGCATCCAATATATAAAAGCCCCCACTTTTGATGAGGGCTTTTATCAAGCCATTAACCGAATGGATGATCGGTTAATGATTAAATACTAAACTGATTGGCGACGGCGTGCTGCAAAGCCGACTAAACCTAAGCCAGCTAGCAATAATGCATAAGTTTCTGGCTCTGGTACTGGCGCTACTGCTGCACCTGTAACCGTTACCGCATCAAAGCGCCATGTACCGCCAGCGTAGGCACTGGTTGAGCGTGAAGCTGCATAGCTGGTTGTTGTGGGTGCAAAAGTTGCCACTACACGGAAAGCAAAACTGGCATTATTATTTGCACCAGCGATTGAAGACAGGTCGACTGAACGGCTAAACCATGTATCGCCGCCGTTACCGTCAAATAAGGCAAAATCAATAAAGTTTGTACCGTCTAATGAATACTGGAATTGCTCATAGCGTGAGCTGGTATTGCTATGACGCAAATCGTAAGTCACTGTGATATCTTCAAAACCCAATGTGCTTACGCTGTATTGCACGCCTCTTAATTTATCTTGCAGGCTCTGCGCAGCATATGTTTCTGTTTGATAGCCGCTGTTATTGGCTGCTAATGACGTATCGCTTGAACCAACGCCACTGTTATAACCAGGATTCGTCACACCATTCAAAAGGCCAATGGTACCAGCGCCAATGTTTGGTGTTGATGTGCCTGTTGCAGTGCTTGAATCAGCGGGTACAGTATTAAAATTCCACTGTGTGATCGTATCTGCATGTGCACTGCCTGCCGCCAATAAGGCTGCCACTACTACTAACTGCTTCATCATGTTAAAACTCCCTAAAATTAAATCAATAAAATAACTGGCGAACTAAATTGCCTTACAACTCATGACTACCAAACAAAATCCCTTGCTACATCTAACGCATTCAAAGATAGGTTTTTAAGCAACGCGATAGGACGGTATGTTGCTGCGCCGCTGCCATCCACATCAATCTGCACACTCACACCACCGGTAACATTCACCAATTTTGCATAGCCATCTGTAAATGGATTGCTACCGGTGTAACCAGCGTCTGCCAGCAATCTGCTTAAATCGATGCGATCTGCACTTGGTGTAAAATCATTGACCGTATCCATCGCGTCACGCATATTGAGGTACACACTCACATCACTGCCTGCGCCTGTTGTAATCGTATCCGCACCCTCACCTGCATTAATCACATCGTCACCCGCCGTACCAGTTAAAGTATCGCGGCCTTTACTGCCATTGATGCTTTTGACCAGGTTCAAGCCAACGATGACTGGATCATGGTCAGAGGCTTTATAAGGGCCTGGTGTGTACAGGTCTTGCGGCTTGAATTCCGTGTTGTAATCAATCACAAACGGTTCATCCGCGTTGATATGCCATTCATTTGCACCCGTAATCTGCGCAGCCATCGTGCTATTAGCTAAGGCATGGTCTAAATAACCTGATTCACCATCAAACACGTATGAATAGCCTTCATCACCATTAAAACGGGCAATCTGGTCGCTTAAACCATTGTCAGCCAATAGCGCAATGGGGTCTTCTTTACCGTATGAATTCAAATCACCAATCACAAGCACATCAGTATCATTTGCGCTTGCAATCACTTGCGGGATGAAATCATTGGCCAAGCGTGTTGCTTGTGCCTGGCGCTGGGTGTTATAGCAGCCTTGGCCGTCATTTTGGTCATCGTCAACACCGCTGGCACCACTACAACTTTTTGATTTAAAGTGGTTCACAATGACTGAGAATTTCTCGCCATTTGCCGCCACAAAAGTCTGCGCCAGGGTTGGGCGATTATTGATATCGTCGGTATCCGATAATGCTGCACCTGCCAAACTTAACTTGGCTGGCTTGTAGATCATGGCGACTTTAATCGCGTCCGTTCCTGTGCCTGCTGCTGGATCGCTTACACGAACGTAAGTGCCTGCACCCATTTTGGCGTTTAAGCCATCCACCAGGTTTTGTACCGCAACTGCACCGTTGTTTTGAATCTCCATCAAGCCAACCGCATCCGCATTAATCGCAGCGATTGCATTAATGATCTTGTCGCGCTGACGTGTGAACTCAAGTGCATTATTGGCACCGCGGCAATTGCTGGCAGTAACGCTATTACCTAACGAACAACCTTGACCTGATTGACCGCTGGCCGTATTGCCATCCAGAAATGTGGTGAAATAATTCAACACATTGAAGCTAGCCACCTTGATATTGCCGCCTACTGCATTGGGCACGGCAGTGCGTGGGTTTTCACGGCTAAAATCCGGCGTTACCGTTGGATGGATTTTATAATCGCGCGGACCAGTAGCACTCGCTGTAATCAAACCGTGGTCAATCACGCCAGTAATCGTTTGTGCAACATCACCAGCGCGCAAGGTATTATCTTGGCCAATAAAAGGGATTGGATTCGGGTTCTGTGCGCTGCTACCGTCATCTAACATAATGCGGCTACGCGCATTTGTATCTGCCAACTGGGCAGCATCAAGCGAACTTGGGCGGAAAATATTGCTGGGCTTTTTCATGCGGCCTTCAGCAGACAAACTCACTTGACCATAGCGACCCTGGAAATAGTTTTGTGACACGGTTAGTGGCGTTGTAATGCGCACCAACATACCTTCATACGCTTCCAAATCGCCTTCCGTTGCCTCTGGTAAACTGATATCAACCGGAACAACTGGATTATTGCTGCTTAATACTTGAATATTAGTTGGGCTGACTAATTCTGTAATGGTATTAAATTCCGTCACATTGGCGTTTAAACGAATCTTGTCACCAACATTCACACTAGCCAGAGCATTGCTGCCAAATACAAAGATACCGTCTGAAGTTAAAGGGTTGTTATCGCCTGTTTCATCTTGTAGATAAAAACCGCTTAAGCCTGCAAACTTGGCTGTCACAATACCTTCTGTCACTACGCTGCTGCCATTTAAAGGGCTAACGGATGCAACACCTAACTGGTTACCTTGAATCGTGTAGATACGCGTGACCGATGCAGCCGCTTGCACACTCACATTCACCGTGCAGCTTGCATTTTGTGCCTCATTATTGGTAAAGCGCACTGTTACTGCATAAGTACCGGCGGCCAAGCTACTTGCCGCATTCAAACTAATCGTTGCTGGCTGGCCTGACGCTACGGCACTATTCAGCTCGCCTAACGTTAAACCTGCGACAGGGCTACTGGTTTGGCTTGCACCACTCACAATGCCATCTGCATCGCTTGCAGATAAAATCACTGTACCTGCATTGCCAACCGTTAAATTGAAAGCCGGGCAACTCGTTATAATCGGCTGATTTACTGTGCCACCGCCACCACAAACCGCCAATGGTGAACTGCTATTACGCGGTACGGGTGCAGCAATTGCAAAATCGCTGCTGTTATTATTAGTATCTAAACATCCGTTTTCTGCACGAAACAATGCGCTGGTGGCTGAAAGCACAGGTGCTGCAGCCGTTTCAGCAAAATTAGAATTGCCGTAACCAACTAAATCGACAATTTGTGCGCTTTGAGCTGCGTTACAAACAGTTGAGCCGCCATTACAAGCCAAGCCAGTGCTACTATTGACCAAAACCACTTTGCCGTTTGTACCGCTTAAATTGCTAGTGCCATTGGCATCTGCACTTGGCAATGCTGCGCCTGCAGCAACTGTATTCAGTGCCACCAAATAGTATTGGCCTGGCTGCAAAGTACCGCTTAAGGTAGTAACGCCATTGGCAGAAAATAATCCCGTGCCAGTTGCGCTTGAGTATTGCACTGACCAACCCGCAATACTGACTGGCGCCTGAGAGGCGTTAAACAATTCCACATAATCGCGGTTAAAAGTGCTGCCGTTGCCGCCATATACCTGACTGATGACAACGCCACTTTCTGATGCAACAGCCGTATTGACAGCAGCGATTGCAAATAAAGCGATAGCCGCACTACTTGCTGATTTAAATAAGTTTTTCACTATGATCACTTTTCGTTGAATTAAAGATATTCGCAAAACCGCTCTTAACGGCTTTAACATGCGGCTACTTTAACAACTAAAAAACCATGAAAAATTAAGATTCAGCTTTATGGCCTAGTCCGATTAGACTACTTTGTATGCAAATTGATTAAGTAAAAAACATTCAGTACTGGACTGTTTACAACTGCAGCTTAATTGTGGATTTAGGGGGAATCTAAAAGAGATTAGACAAAGATGAGTGTTAGCTTAGCAGGCAAGCCAAAAAAGGCCTGAGTACCGAATATCTAAACCAAGCAGTTTATGCTTCTATGCTAGCGATCGTTTCACTAATAGTGACTGCATCAAAATCGGCATCAATTACCAAACTGAAATGCAGCAAACTCGTGTTATCAATCATGGCATCAACGCTGTTAAGTAGTTGCATTACTTTGTTGATTAAATACATAGCCATCGCCTTTACATCTAGATTGTAAAACTGGACTATGCCTGTCGATTATGTCAAAAATATTTAAAAATTAAGACAGTTTCATGGCTTTAACACTTGATTGCTATCTGCTTACATAAACCTAAATTTCATGCTATCCAGGTTTAGCTCATCTAGAATACTGACTAAGCGTACCTGCGCGTTTTTGCGGGGCTGGCCTGTGTATTTGGCAATAATCAGCTCATTCTTCATGGAGTGTTCCCAACCTACCAACTCTGTGACCGTGACTTGATAGCCTGCTGCCTCCAGCTGCAAACAGCGTAGTACATTGGTGATCTGGCTGCCAAATTCGCGGGTGTGGATGGGGTGGCGCCAGATTTCGGATAACG
>JAZKEJ010000166.1:0-17201 GCA_040387095.1 Pseudomonadota bacterium
TACATTGTAACTTCAAAGCCAAAACGCATTTCTGTAGCTGCTGGTGTTGTCCACATGATATTGATCCTTTGAGTTGATTTGGTTTGCAAGATCATCTTGCATGTTTCACATAATACTCAAAGTTTAAAATTAAGCCGTATGTACTTCCCTCAATTTATAGTCATGATTTTATTTAGACATTAGTAAGCATTTTGAACAATTAATCCGCAAACAAATGCGGCGTATAAAATACTGATGCTTTCATTTTTAAGTGCTGATTGAAGTGCACGCAAATGCAAACATCAAAAATTGATAAGCCAAATTAAAATAATGCTTACAAGAATTATTAATCTTTTTGCGCCAAACACGCTAGCTTATATAAGTAAGCTTTTGAACTGTTATAGATATTAAAAAAGCCCTTTATTAAGGGCTTAATCAAATTTAAATATTTATCTTATTACTTTATTTGGGGTTAACTTCAACGCCACCCTCTTTAGGCTCTTCGGTAACATTTTTACCTTTGGGTTTGTTTTTATTATCTTTGGCATCGCCTGCTTTGGTGTCGGTATTTTCCACAGGCTGTGGTTCAAGAAAATTACCGCTATCAGTTGTGTCAGGCACTTTATCTTTTTGAGTCTGTGCAGGTGGACCATCGTCTACTGGCGCAGCAAGTACAGGTGCTGAAGTAAATGAAATAAATGCAATGGCAATTAATGTCTGTAGTTTGTTCATATTCATAATATTCTCCATAAAATGATGAAAACCTAGCTTAGAAAAGCTGGGAATAAATACAGACTAATCCCAATTTTCTTGAGTAAATGTAGGTGATTTTGGGAAAGTTTTGTCAGAATTCTTTTACATTTATTATCTCTTTTGCATAAAAACCTACATGTCACCAAGTAGGTTTTAGTCATTATTTTAATTTGCCAATGTTTGATTTCAGCTTGGTGGAGTAAGAATTAATTGCTGAATAATCCATTAAATCAAGGATTATTTTAAAACGGCTTTATTCACTGCCTGCATTAAGTTAGCAGCGCCATTCGATTTTTTGGAGCCAAGCTTGGCTTTATTTGTGTTGGCAGGCTGATTGTTGGCTGCTGATTTTTCTTTTTCGATCTTGTTTACAATCTGTGATTTCATATGAGTAGACGTATCGTGAGTTGGCTCTTGAGAACATCCGCCCATAACAGTTTCACATGCGCTCGCTAACAAAGGTAATGTAAGCGTTGTAATAAGCGTGGCTGTTATCAAGTTAAATTTCATCATAATCCTGTTTAAATTTTAAAAAATTGAATATAAAAGTAATTCTATATAACCATTATAATTTCTAACTATTAATAATTCATTAAAAAAATGTAATTAAAATGTAATTTATTTTGATTTTAATGTATTAAAATCAGTATTTAACTGTTACTAATTAAAGTGATATGTCAAATAAAGTGAACAATGGCATTGTTAAATCCGATATAAATGAAAGCGACCAGGTTAATGCGCCCACTTTAAAACAGGCGTTTTGGTATTGGTTTAAATTGGGATTAATCAGCTTTGGCGGCCCTGCTGGTCAAATCAGCATCATGCATCAGGATTTGGTGGAAAATAGGCGATGGATCTCTGAAAAACGTTTTTTGCATGCACTTAATTATTGTATGGTTTTACCTGGCCCAGAGGCGCAACAGCTGGCAACATATATTGGATGGCTGCTGCATCGTACTTGGGGTGGCTTAATTGCAGGCGGGCTTTTTGTATTGCCATCTCTGCTTATTTTAATTGGATTAAGCTATATATACATGCGCTTCGGCAGCGTGCCAGCAATTGCAGGGATCTTGTATGGCGTTAAGCCTGCTGTGGTGGCGATTGTATTATTTGCAGCGTATAAAATTGGTTTACGCGTTCTTAAAAATAAAGCCCTTTGGTGCATCGCAGCTATTTCATTTGTTGCCATCACTTTTTTTCAGGTTGCTTTCCCATTAATTGTACTAACAGCAGTTCTAGTGGGATTGCTAATTAATCAATTTCAGCCAACACTATTCGCTCTATCAAATGGACATGCAGTAGCACAGAAAAGTGCTGGTCGCGCGTTAATTGATGACGATACACCAACACCCGCACATGCTATATTCAGACTAAAAAAAATGATTAAATTTATCATGGTGGGTTTTTGCTTATGGTTAGCCGCCATGCTGATATTGCTATTGCAGTTTGGTTGGGATGCAACGCTGACGCAAATGGGCTGGTTTTTTACTAAAGCAGCTTTGCTTACTTTTGGAGGCGCATACGCAGTGTTACCTTATGTATTTCAAGGCGCTGTAACAAATTACCAATGGCTGAATACCGCACAAATGATGGATGGTTTGGCCTTGGGTGAGACAACGCCAGGGCCTTTGATTATGGTAGTGACTTTTGTCGGCTTTGTTGGTGCGTGGTCGCAGCCATTTTTGGGAGCAGACAGCGCATTGCTGTCCGCTATTGTTGCGGCATGTACCGTGACTTTCTTTACTTTTTTACCTTCATTTATATTTATTTTTGTTGGCGCGCCATTCATTGAATCTACCCAAAATAACTTAAGACTTACAGCACCTTTAACTGCGATTACGGCTGCAGTTGTTGGGGTTATCATGAGCTTGGCGATATTTTTCGCCACACACATTTTTTGGCCACAAAATGATCTCTCACTCAATCATATTTTAAATGGATTTGACTGGTTTGCTTTTTTGCTGACACTAATGGCCGGATTTGCACTGTTTAAATTAAAATTAAGTGTGATGAAATTAATTGGGATCTTTGCACTACTCGGTTTGCTACACCATCTATTACCTTAAGCCAACGCTGTTGATGTTGATCAACCGAACGAAATAACTAAATTTAAGTCTGTTAATTTAGCAATCAACTTACTCAAAAAAGGTAAAAATATGAAAAGTACTTTATTAGCTAGCTTGTTCGGATTATATGTTTTTGCAGGTAGCATGCTGGCAAATGCAGCAGCTTGTCCGGAATTGTATGATCATCAATATACGACTTTGCAAGGTGAAAAAATCAATCTTTGCGATTATCAAGACAAGCCAATATTGGTGGTGAATACCGCAAGTAAATGTGGCTTTGCACCGCAATTTGAAAGTTTAGAAGGCTTGTACAAAAAACACAAAGCGCAGGGTTTATTAGTGATTGGATTTCCGTCAAATGATTTCAAACAAGAGCTAAGTGAAGACAAAGCCATTGGAGATTTTTGCAAAGCGACTTATGGTGTTAATTTTCCAATGACAGCTAAAAGCGCTGTATCTGGGGCAAACGCGAATCCTTTTTACAAACAGTTAGCCAAGAAATCTGGTCAAGCTCCAATGTGGAATTTTTATAAATATGTGATTTTACCTGGCGGAAAACAGGTGTATGCGTTTGAAAGTACAGTCTTGCCTGATTCAGCTGATATTGTTGGAAAAATAAAACCTTATTTAAAATAATTTAAGTCCGTTATCGGCATGGCTACTTTACGAGTATATTTAGTTATTCACTAACGTGATGATTTAGACATAATATCCATCACGGTAATATGTGATGTTATTTGAGCTAGACAATATTTTCTGGCTTATCTTGTAATATCTTAATTTAAGCTTTGTTTAAGGTTACAGTCTAACTTGATGTTAAATTACTCACTTTGAGGTTTTTTTATGCCCAATTTACAACAATATCGCGTCAAACTCAACGCTAAGTTTTCACTTAAAAATATCAAGTGTGATGATAAATCCGAACGCGGTGCATCTAAAGAAGCGGATGAGTTAGAGCTTAAAAAACTAGCTGGCAAAATTAATGCATTACAGGACATTTTGCATGCGCAAGGCAAATATAAAGTGATATTGCTTTTGCAGGGAATGGATGCCAGCGGCAAAGATGGCACGGTGCGGCATGTGTTTAGCGAGTGTGATCCGCTGGGCATTCGTTTGGCTAGTTTTAAAGGTCCGACTGAAGAAGAACTGGCGCACGACTATTTGTGGCGGGTGCATAAACAGGTGCCACAAAAAGGCGAGATCGTGATTTTCAATCGTAGCCATTATGAAGATGTGCTGATTGTGAAAGTGCATGACTGGATTGACGATGCAGAATGTAAACGCCGTTATGCGCAGATTAATGCGTTTGAAAAACACTTAACTGAAACAGGCACGGTGATTATTAAATGTTTCCTGCATATTTCAAAACAAGAGCAAAAACAGCGCTTACAAGACCGGTTGAACGACTCAACCAAAACCTGGAAATTTAATCCAAACGATTTAAAAGAGCGCGCGCTTTGGCCGCAATATATGCAGGCGTATGAAAATGCGATGTCAGCAACAAGCACCAGTTATGCCCCTTGGTATATCGTACCTGCGGATTCTAAAATGAATCGTAACTTGTTGATTTCACGATTATTATTTAATGCATTAAAGAAATTACAATTGGAATATCCGCCAGTTCCGGCCGAATTTAAAACGATTACCATTGATGATTAAACTGCCATGAGTTTACGTTTACGATTAAATCTGTTGATTACTTCTTTATTGTTGCTGTTCATGCTTGGCGTAGGCTACGTCATTTTAAAAGGCATTAAATCTTCCATTCAAGAAGGCGTAGAAGCAGCCACCAGAGTGACTGTGCAACTGCTTGATACCGTTGTGGTCAGTTCTATTCAAAATCCGGAATGGGGTTACACGCACGATGTGATGCGGCGATTTTTAGAGCATTTAGGTCATGTGCGCAGCAACGAAATTTATTTGTACAGTTTAAATGGTGCAATGCTTTTTAAATCTCCGCCGTCAAAATATCGTGCGAATGAAAATCCGCCGCAATGGTTTAAGGATATGCTTGATCCGCATGAAAAGTCAGTAACGCGATTGATTCGTTTTGGAAAACTAGAGGTTAATCCCAACCCTGCAGGCGCAATAAGAGAAGCCTGGAGCAAAATGCGTGTTTTGTTCTGGGTGGGATCGGCTTTCTTTATTTTACTGAATCTAGTGATTTATTGGATGTTAGGTCGCTGGTTAAGACCTTTGCAACCAATGTTAAGCGCGATTAATCGAATGGAAAAGGGTGATTTATCGGCACGTTTACCGCGTTTTAATTTACCGGAGTTTGATTCGATTGCGCAAAACTTTAACTTGATGGGTGAATCCCTACAAAAAAGCACTTCTGAGAATCAACGTTTAGCGTTGATTGCGCAACAAACCGCTGATGCAATGATGATTCACGATTTGAATGGCAATATTTCATTTTGGAACATAGCCGCGCAAAAAATATTCGGCTATGCGCCGCAAGATATTATCGGAAAATCCGCCAGCATTTTGATACCTAAAGGGCAAGAACGCGACTTAATCGAAAACAGGCGTGCAATTAACGATAAACGCAATGTGGATAACCACGATACTCAGCGCCAGGCGCGAGATGGGCGAGTCGTGGATGTATCGATTTCTGCCGCACCTTTGATTGACCCAATCAGCAATGAAGTGATTGGCGACATTTGTAGCATGCGTGATATTACCGAACGCAAACAAGTAGAGATTGCAGAGCGCAAAGCAGCAGTAGCTGAAAGTAAACTGGAAGAGAATCGTCAAGTGACGCATTTGATTCAAAAACATATTGAAGATGAGCGGCGCAGTTTAGCGCGCGAACTGCATGATGAGCTAGGTCAATATGTGACTGCGATTAAAACCTTTGCAGTGGCTATTGCAAACAAAACCAGAGAAAAAGCGCCAGAAGTAGAGGCCAGCGCGCAAACTATTGTGGCGGCTGCCAACCATATCTACGATGGCATGCATAATATTATTCGCCAATTGCGTCCTGGTTCACTGGATAATTTAGGCTTAAGCGAAACCTTGCAAGACGTGATTAACAACGTGCAAAAACAGCACGCCGGTTTAAAAATAAATTTAGATTTATCGGGTAATCTGGAAAGTTTGGGCGAAAGTTTAAATATTAATATTTATCGCATTGTGCAAGAGTCAATCAATAATGCTATTAAGCATTCGCAAGCCAGTTATATTGATATCAAGCTTGCACTAATTGAAACTGGCGAGCTAAATCTGACAATTAAAGATGATGGTGTGGGTATGGATGTTGATTCGGTTGACCAGACCAACCATTTTGGTCTATTAGGCATGCGCGAGCGTGTGCAGGGCTTTAAAGGCAGTTTCAGGGTTGATTCTGAACCAAATAGCCAATCTGCAACCAAAATGATGCATAAAAATACGGGTACAGCAATACACATCAATATCCCGAATGCGACCAATATAAAGCTTAAGTAAATTGTTATCATCAAAAAAAGTAGTCATTAAAATAAGTTAACTGGGATAAAAAATGAATCCAATCAATGTAATGCTAGTCGATGACCATGCGGTAGTGCGTATGGGTTTTAAAATGTTACTTGAATCGGCCAGCGAGATTAAAGTGGTTGCTGAAGCAGAAAATGGTGAAGCGGCGATTAAGGGCTACATGGAACATAAGCCAGATGTAGTGGTAATGGATATTACGATGCCAGGCATTGGCGGGATGGAGGCGATAGAACGTATTTTAGCTAAAGAAAGTCATGCAAAGATTTTGGTGTTATCTGCGCATGAAGATTCGGTGCATCCCAAACGTGTTCTTAACGCCGGCGCAATGGGGTATTTAACCAAACGCAGCGCAGCAGAGGAGTTAATCAAGGCAATCCGTACCGTGGCAAGTGGCAAAAAATATATTGAGGCTAGTATTGCGCAGCAAATGGCGATTCAGCAATTGTCTGGTGACCAAAACCCTGTTGATGTATTAAGTGAGCGCGAATTTGAAGTATTTATGTCGTTGGCAAAAGGCAAAACTACCAATGAAATTGCTGAAACTTTGTTTTTAAGCCCGCGCACGGTTGGCACGCACTTATATAATATCAAGCAAAAATTAAACGCCAATAACTCAGCAGAAATCGCGCTGATTGCCATGCGCAGCGGCTTGATTGATCCTTAGATTAATGCTGAAAAATTTGGATTTTTTGAAAAAAACTTAACCTTAAACAATTTAAGTTTTTTTTGCTAATTGATTTTATAGCGTGCAATATTTAACTCGCCTGGACTGGCAATTTCAACCAAAGCAATACTGCCACTAGGTAATTTGCCAAATTCAGGCGGAATTAAAAAAGTAATGATTCGTTGGCCGCCTGTGTTTTGATCGTTGATGCTGGCTAATTTCACTTTTTCTGATTGGGTAACATTGGTTTTTATCATGCCTGTCGCCACACGCCACAATTTCCATTCTCGTTGCTTAGGCAATGTTGTTGCGCCCAATAATTGTGCTTTGGCGTAGACAGCGGCTTTTTCTTCACCAATCAACAGGTTAAATAACTCAACTGGTACCAGCTGGCTGCTTTGTAACACGGCTAACGGCGTTTCAACTGCTGCGATTTCCATGGGTAAAGGCTCTGAAACTATCTTAACGTCTTCAAAGCGGGCATTGATAAATGCCAGCGTATATGGGTCAGGAGGCGTTTCTATCAATAAAGGGTTGTTTTGTAGCGCAGGGTTTTGCTGCAATGCAATGTTCTGTTGGAAATTTGTGTTTTGCTGCAAACCTACATTTTTTTGTACAACGACATTTTGTTCCGGTGCGAAATTTTTATATTGCTGATCCATTTCCTGCACATCCATAGCGTTTGCAATGGCTGAATCTGCCATACTGGTTGCAATAGAGCGCGCAATCTGCTGGCCAATGGTTCCGCCCAGACAGCCAGAAAGCATCATCGCTATAGTCAGTGACAAAACTGTTTTAAATACAGTGAAAAATTTAATCATTACGTTAAGTTAAGTATTGATTGAATATGGATGGTAAGAAAAATCCAGATTACTGCTAACTTAAACAAAAGTCTAGTTGCTGATGCGCTTAAATATAAAAAGTGTGTAAACGATTGATTATTGGAAAATTAAAGTTTGTTTTTTAACGCGAGGACTACGGCTTATTTAGGTATTTTTGCCAAATTTTTGGTTACATTTGCGCTAATAATGCCGCTTACAATAATAATGCCAATCGCAATATATTCAGATAACGAAAGCGTTTCTTGCCAGAAAAGCACACCGAATAAGCTGGCAAATATGACTGTGGTATAAGCCAAACTCGCTACTGTAAGTGTTTTGCCGGTGCGATAAGCGCGCGTCATGGCCAGTTGTGCGATAGTGGCAGATGTGCCCAAACCCAATAAAATTGGTAAATCTTGCCATATGAGTGCTGTGTAGGTTTGCAACAGCATCCAAATGCCGCTGGCGATAGTTGAAATTAGTGTGAAATAAAACACCGTACGCCAATCCGGCTCACCCAGATTACCTAATTGTTTAACATGCACGTAGGCAAATGCCGCACCGAAGCCAGATGATAATCCGACTGCGCCAGCGATTAAATCTTGTCTGGCGAAGCTGGGTTTTAATAACAGCACTACGCCGATAAAGCCTAATAAAATCATCGCATATAAAATTGGCTTGGGTTTTTCGTGCAGCATTAACGGCATGAGAAATGCCAAAAACATGGCAGAAGTGTAATTAAGCGTGACCGCGGTCGCTAAAGGTAAATGCGCAATCGCGTAAAAAAACAAAACCAGTGATGCAAAACCGACTAAACCACGCGACATTTGTTTGCCCATCACCGGCGTGGCAAGCGGTAATTTCTTGGCAAAAATATAAGCATAAATAACCGCCAAGCCAAAAACAGAGCGATAAAAAACCAGCTCGGCACTGCTGAATTTGCTTGCACCCAATTTAACCAATGCGCCCATTATCGCAAAGCCAAACGCTGCCACCAGCATCCAAAAGCTGCCTAAGTGCGGTAATTTCACTGTGCGTGCAATTTGATTGAATGCACCGATTTATTCATGCTGTGCCAGATGCCGTTCCATTTGCCTGCGATACCACAGATGAAAATGCTCTAAGCCGCTTTCTAATGGATGTTGATACGGCCCGGTTTCATTTAAACCAAGTGCGAACAAGCTTTTGCGCCCATCATGCATGCGCTGGCAAATCTCTTTATCTTCAATCGCCGTTTCCAGGTATGCCGCCTGTTGTGCTTTAACATACTCGCGTTCAAACAGGGCAATATCTTCAGGATAATAAAACTCAACCACATTGCTGCAAGTATCCACGCCAGTTGGAAGCAAGTGCGAAACCACCAGCACATTTGGATACCACTCAATCATCAAAAACGGGTAATACACAAACCAGATGGCGCCATGTTTCGGTGGCATTTTGCCATGATAATCGGCAACGGCCGATTGCCAGGCTTGATAAGTTGGCGACAGATTTTGCCCGTCTGCGGGTTTGTAGCCCACCGTTTGCGCACTGAAATTTTCACCGAAATCCCAGCTTAAATCGTTGCAATCCACAAACGCATTCAAGCCGGGATGAAAAGGTCCGACGTGATAATCTTCAAGGTACGCTTCTATAAAAGTTTTCCAGTTAAAGCTGTAATGTTCAATATTGACGCTATCCAAATGGTAATTGGTAAAGTCGAAATCTTGTTTACAGCCTAATTGATTTAATTCTTTAATTAAGTTGCGTGAATGGTTGGAAGGGTAAGTGTCTTCAAACAGCAGGCCTTGCCAATTAACTAATGGTGTTTTGTGTAAATGTAAACAAGGCTTTTGCGCAAAATGCGGCGCACCCAATAACTGACCATCTAAATCGTATGTCCATCGATGCAAGGGACAAACGATATGATTGGTATTGCCGCGACCGTTGAGCATCAGCGCTTGGCGATGCCGGCAAACATTGCTTAATAAAGAAACTTCATCTGCTTGATTAATAAGTGCTTTTGAATTGTGCAACCAATCCAGCGTGTAGTAGTCACCGGCATTCGGCACCATCAAACTATGCCCGACATATTTAGGCGCATGGCAAAACAAATGCTGTTGTTCCAGCATATAAATCTGTGGGTCTGTGTACCAGCTGACTGGTAGTTGTGAAACTGCTTTGGATTGTTGCGTTAAAGTTGCGACTGAAGCCATAAATATGATTGCGTTTGAAAATCAGACTTGAATGCTTAAAACTAATTTTAAACTAAATTTTAAAAAAGTGAATTTTGCCTTATTGGCATTCAATTGCCTATAAAATTAATTCGATTTAACTCAATGAGCAAAAACTAACTTTTATAATAGATTGAAAATGCAGTTATTTTTACCGTTTTGATTAATTTACAGTGTTAAGTATTCACTGATTATTACTAAGTTATAAAACCAGTTGAATAAAATCAGTCAGTTAGTAAATTATTATTTAGATAGCCAAATGCTAACGTATGAATGACTGAGTATGTTTACATACAGATATGAATATAAAGCACAATTGACCTAAGATAACTGTTAATTCGCGCCAGAATCTTGCTAAAAAACGGCTTTTAAGCTAATCTCAAGGCTTATAAAAATAAGCAATTAAATTCGACCAATAATGACGAAATTATCAGGGAGCAATTGTCATGAAAAATCCACTTGAATCTGTTGCAGGTACCATTATTTCTGGGCTAATACTCACATTTGTATTGGTACTTTTCCTTAAAAACTTTCTAGTTACAGGAGTTTAAAATGGAAATCATGCCAGGAATCGTGCGTTGGATACATTTGTTGTCGGGTATTACATGGATTGGTTTGCTTTATTATTTTAATTTAGTACAAATGGCAGCGCTAAAAGATGCTGCTGCAGATGGAACAGCCGCAGGCATCACCAAACACGTTGCACCACGTGCGCTATTCTGGTTTCGTTGGTCAGCGCTAGTGACGTGGATTGCCGGCGCAGGTTTGTTAGGCGCCGGTTTTACGGACGCATTTTTACTGCGCAACGGTTATGAAGGTATCGGTATTGGAGCTTGGTTAGGCACAATTATGTTATTCAATGTCTGGGTGCTTATCTGGCCAAATCAACAGAAAATATTGGGGTTGGTGCCAGCGGATGATGATGCTAAAGTCAAGGCGCGCCGCGTTGCCATGCTGGCATCGCGCACAAATATGATGCTGTCTATTCCCATGTTGTTTTTTATGGCAAACGGATTAACACATCGCGCAGTTTTAGGGTTGTAATCACGATTAAGGCAATAACGGCGGCCTTAGCCGCCGTTTTCTTTTTCGGTTTTAGGTATGCTTATAGAAATTACTCAGCATATTTTTGTTTTTTTAAATTTAGAATAGAAATAAACAATGTCTAATTTGACCAATAGTCATTTAATGAACACTTACAGTCGCCAGCCAGTCACTTTTGTGAAAGGTGAGGGTGTTTGGCTGTACGACGAGCAAGGCAACAAATACTTGGATGCGCTTGCAGGCGTTGCAGTGAACGGACTTGGTCATGCACACCCGAAATTGGTAAAAGCCATCTCTGAGCAAGCGGCTAAGTTAATTCATGTATCCAATATTTATCATATTGCCGAACAGGAAGCGCTAGCTAATAGACTGGCTGAAATATCCGGCATGGATAAAGTGTTTTTCTGTAACTCAGGTTGTGAGGCGAATGAAGCCAGCATTAAATTGGCGCGCTTATATGCCCACAATAAAGGCATAGAGAACCCTGAAATTATTGTGATGGAACGTTCTTTTCATGGCCGCACCATGGCGACGCTTTCTGCTACGGGCAATCGCAAAGCGCAAGCAGGTTTTGAGCCGCTTGTGTCTGGTTTTATTCGTGTGCCCTATGATGACTTAGAGGCAATCAAGCAGATTGCATCACGCAAAAATAACGTAGTCGCCATTTTGGTGGAGCCAATACAGGGCGAAGGCGGTATTCATATTCCTGCTGACTTAAAGGCTTATTTTGAGGGTTTACGTCGCGTTTGCGATGAAAATGGCTGGCTGTTGATGCTGGATGAAGTGCAAAGCGGCATTGGACGTACTGGAACCTGGTTTGCGTTTCAGCATACTGGCATCATGCCAGATGTAATGAGTTTGGCTAAAGGCTTAGGTTCGGGTGTGCCAATCGGTGCCTGTATAGCAAAAGGTATGGCAGCCGAGACATTAACTTACGGCAAACACGGCTCTACATTTGGCGGTAATCCACTTGCCGCGATTGCTGGATTAACCACTTTGAACGCGATTAAAGACGAAAATCTGCGTGAAAATGCATTGACAATGGGCGATTTGATTTGTGAAAAACTGAAAGCCGAATTAGCAGAAACCAAAGGTGTCGTGGTTGTTCGTCATGCAGGTCTGATGATTGGTATCGAGCTGGATAAGCCTTGTGCGGAGATTGTTAAAATAGCACTGGAGGCGCAATTGTTGATCAACGTGACTGCGGAAAAAGTAGTGCGCTTGCTACCGCCTTTGGTGATTAATGAGGCGGAATCGCTTGAACTGGTGGCGCGTTTATCCAGGTTGATTAAACAGTTTTTAAATCAGTGACTTTAAGTTGGAAATTAAGAAATTTGAGTATTCAATATGGCTGATATTAAACATTTTCTGCAATTTAATGATTTAACCACGGATGAGTTAAATCATATATTTGCACGCACCAAGTGGATCAAGCAACAGTTTAAGGCTTATCAACAATACTGGCCTTTGCAAGACCGCACACTGGTGATGATTTTTGAAAAAGCCAGTACACGTACGCGTTTGTCATTTGAAGCGGGCATGCATCAGCTAGGCGGTTCTGCGATTTATCTGAATACGCGCGATTCGCAACTGGGACGCGGTGAGCCGGTGGAAGATGCTGCGCAAGTGATTTCGCGCATGTCGGATATTGTGATGATTCGCACTTTTGAGCAAGATATTATTGAGCGTTTTGCCGCCAATTCGCGCGTGCCAGTGATTAACGGCTTAACCAATGAATATCATCCTTGCCAGATTTTGGCGGATATTTTCACTTTTATTGAGCAAAAAGGTTCGATTAAGGGCAAAACGGTGGCTTGGATTGGTGATAGCAATAACGTGTGCAATACCTGGTTACAAGCGGCTGAGGTGCTGGATTTTAATGTGCATGTTTCAACCCCGCCGGGTTACGAAGTAGAAGTGGAGCGAGCTAATTTATATGGCGACGATCATTTTGAAACCTTTGCCGACCCAATGGAAGCGGCGCGTGGCGCCGATTTGGTGACCACAGATGTGTGGACCAGCATGGGTTTTGAGGCGGAAAACGAAGAGCGCATGCGCGATTTTGCCGATTGGCAAGTGGACAGCGATATGATGCGCATAGCCGCAAAAGATGCGCTATTTATGCATTGCTTGCCCGCACATCGCGGTGAGGAAGTGGCTGCTGATGTGATTGACGGCCCGCTAAGTGTGGTCTGGGAAGAGGCCGAAAACAGGCTTCACGTGCAAAAAGCATTAATGGAATATTTACTATTGGGTAAAGTTAATTAAGGAAAAGTTAGCGCAATGAGTGCAGATAATAAAGTAGCAAAAAAAGAAGTTAAAAAAGTAGTATTGGCCTATTCGGGCGGCTTAGACACCTCTGTGATTTTAAAATGGCTACAAGACGAATATAAATGTGAAGTAGTGACTTTTACTGCCGATTTAGGTCAAGGTGAAGAGCTGGAGCCTGCGCGCGCAAAAGCCAAGGCGGCCGGTGTAAAAGAGATTTATATTGATGATGTGCGTGAAGAATTTGTGCGCGATTTCGTGTTTCCCATGTTTCGCGCCAATACGGTTTACGAAGGTGAATATCTGCTTGGTACTTCAATCGCGCGACCATTGATTGCCAAACGCTTAATTGAGATTGCGGCTGAAACCAATGCCGATGCGATCTCTCACGGCGCAACGGGTAAAGGCAACGATCAGGTACGTTTTGAACTTGGTGCTTATGCGCTAAATCCAAATATACAAATCATCGCGCCATGGCGTGAGTGGGATTTGCTAAGCCGTGAAAAGTTAATGGCTTATGCGGAAAAAAATGGCATTCCGGTTGAGATGAAGCATAAGCAAGGCGGCAGTCCGTACAGTATGGATGCTAACTTATTGCATATCTCGTACGAAGGCCGTCATCTTGAGAATCCGGCTGCAGAAGCGGAAGAATCGATGTGGCGATGGAGTGTGAGCCCGGAAAAAGCACCAGACGCGGCTGAATATTTAGATATTGAATATGTAAATGGTGACCCAGTTTCATTAAACGGCGAAGCGATGAAGTCGCATGAATTATTGGCACACTTGAATAAAATTGGTGGTAAGCATGGTATTGGTCGTTTAGATTTGGTTGAGAATCGTTATGTAGGCATGAAATCACGCGGCTGCTACGAAACACCGGGCGGTACCATTATGCTCAAGGCACACCGCGCGATTGAATCCATCACATTAGACCGTGAAGTAGCGCATTTGAAAGACGATTTAATGCCACGTTACGCCAGTATGATTTACAACGGTTATTGGTGGAGTCCGGAAAGACTAGCTTTGCAAACGCTGATTGATCATACCCAGGCTTCGGTTAACGGTTGGGTGCGGGTAAAATTGTATAAAGGCAACGTGATTATCACTGGGCGTGACAGTAAAACCAATTCATTGTTTGATTCTACTATAGCGACCTTTGAAGATGACCAAGGCGCGTACGACCAAAAAGATGCAGGCGGATTTATTAAGTTAAATGCCTTGAGAATGCGTATTGCGGCTAATTTAAAAATCAAACAACGCTAAAGTTAACACATTAAAATACTTAAAAATTTACCGTTAATTAAGTTTAATTAACACATAAAACAGAGGGATTTAAGCATGGCACAATTTGATAATGTAAGCGTAAAGAAAAAAGCAAATGTCTATTTCGATGGTAAATGCGTGAGTCACACTGTGATGTTTCCTAATGGAACACGTAGCACGATTGGTGTGATTTTCCCAAGCTTACTTACGTTTAATACAGCCGCGCCAGAATTGATGGAAATTAATTTGGGTAGTTGTAAAGTGCGTTTACAAGGTGAAGAAGCATGGAAAACTTATAGCGCCGGTGAAAAATTCACCGTGCCAGGAAATTCCAGTTTTGATATAGAAACTATTGAGATGTTGGATTACGTTTGTCATTTTGAGTAGGAGTCAAAAATGCCTTCATTTGATATTAGTTCTGAAGTTGATATGGTCGCGCTTAAAAATGCGATTGATACCGCTGGTAAACAAATTACCAATCGTTATGACTTTAAAGGTACATCAGCTAAGGTTGAATTAAACGAAAAAGACAACATTATTACCTTGTATGGTGATAATGATTTTCAGCTGGATCAGATCAAGGATATTTTGCTACCAGGAATGGAAAAAAAGGAGCCTGATTCTACCAAACGCTTGGAGCACAAAGACGTGCAAAAAGTCGGCGGCAATAAGGTGAAACAAGAGCTAAAAATCCGTGCTGGTATTGATAGTGAGTTAGCTAAACGTATTGCTAAATTAATCAAAGATTCTGGCTTAAAAGTGCAGGCCAGCATTCAAGGTGACGAAGTGCGCGTAAACGGCGCAAAACGCGATTTACTACAGGATGCGATTGCGTTTTGCAAAAAGAATGTGACGGATTTTCCCTTGCAGTTTGGTAATTTTAGAGATTGAGCGAACATATTTAAAGTCACGTAGAATCGCGATGGCTGCGTTGCAAAAATGCTCAAACGCTACGCCGTACTTAATGTACTGTCTTGCGTTTTGTGCTTTTTGTGCCTTGCCCTCACGTTTCTCTCCAGCTTAATCTAGGTTTAAAATAAGTAAGTTTGTTAAGGTTATAAAATGGTCGCAAAGACTTTATACGATAAGTTGTTTGACTCCCACGTGGTGCATGAAGAAAACGGCACAGCGCTGATTTATATCGACCGTCATTTGGTGCATGAAGTGACCAGCCCGCAAGCGTTTGAAGGCTTGAAACTGGCGAATCGCAAAGTGTGGCGTGTTAACTCAATTTTGGCTGTTCCAGACCACAACGTACCAACGACGGAAAGAAGTTCAGGCGTAGCTGGCATCGCTGACCCAATTTCACGTTTACAAGTACAAACTTTGGATGAAAACTGTGCCGAACACGGCGTAACTGAATTCAAAATGAATGACTTGCGCCAAGGCATTGTGCATGTGATCGGCCCTGAGCAAGGCGCTACCTTGCCGGGCATGACAGTAGTTTGCGGTGATTCGCATACCAGCACACATGGAGCATTCGGCGCATTAGCGCACGGTATTGGCACTTCAGAGGTTGAGCATGTAATGGCAACTCAATGCTTGGTGCAAAAAAAATCCAAGACACTACAAGTATTAGTTGATGGTAAGTTGGGCAATGGGGTGACTTCGAAAGATATCGCCTTGGCAATTATCGGTAAAATCGGCACGGCTGGTGGTAACGGCTATGCGATTGAGTTTGCAGGTTCAGCGATTCGCGCTTTGAGTATGGAAGGTCGCATGACCTTATGCAATATGGCGATTGAAGCGGGCGCGCGTGCAGGTATGGTTGCAGTGGATGACACGACTATTAACTACGTTAAAGGCCGTCCATTTGCACCTAAAGCAGTACAATGGGATGTCGCAGTTGCATACTGGAAAACTTTGCACAGCGACGAAGGTGCCGTATTTGATACCGTTGTGACGTTAAGTGCGCAAGATATCCAGCCACAAGTCACTTGGGGAACATCGCCAGAGATGGTGGTGGGCGTGGATGGAAAAGTGCCAAGTTTAGACATGGCAAAAAGCGAAGTGCAACGCAGCGATTGGGAGCGCGCTTATGCTTATATGGGCTTGACTCCCAACACGCCGATTGATGAAATTAGTATTGATAAAGTATTTATCGGTTCTTGTACTAACTCAAGAATTGAGGATTTGCGTGCAGCCGCCGCAGTGGCGAAAGGTAAGCATATTGCCCCAAATGTTAAGTTGGCATTAGTAGTGCCAGGCTCTGGCTTAGTTAAAGCACAAGCAGAGCTTGAAGGCTTGGACAAAATTTTTACTGATGCGGGTTTTGAATGGCGTGAACCAGGCTGCTCAATGTGTTTGGCGATGAATGCCGACCGTTTAGAGCCGGGTGAGCGTTGTGCCTCAACCAGTAACCGTAACTTTGAAGGACGTCAAGGGCAAGGCGGGCGTACACACTTGGTTAGCCCGCAAATGGCCGCAGCTGCGGCTGTTGCAGGGCATTTTGTTGATGTTAGACAGTTGTTTGATTTTTGATAATGAATCTATTTAGGAGTAGGCGATGAGTAAATTATTAGTATTAGTGGCAATTGGTTTTGCACTGATATTGAGTGGCTGCAATACATGGCATGGTTTTGGTAAAGATTTAGAAAAAGCTGGTGATAAAATTCAGAATTCACCAAATAACTAATGGAAGCTTTTAACAAATTAA
>JAZKEJ010000167.1:0-2155 GCA_040387095.1 Pseudomonadota bacterium
TGCGCTTCCGGGTCAGCAAAACGCACTTTTACGCCGCTGGCATCCAAATAAATACCGTTAAACGGCACGTCCGCAAGCTTTAGCGTCGCTTCTACTTTGCTCAGCAAGGCTGCATCTGCTTTCAATGAAGTTTTAGCAGGGCTGACTTGCACCGCAGGCGATTCACCAAAAAAGTTGGGAATGGTATAGAGCAAGCCAATCAGAATAACAAAACCAATTAGAATGTATTTCCAGGTAGGGTAGCGGTTCATAAATGCGGCTCAAAAATACTAAAAGTGCACATAAAATTTACTGGCAGATTTTAGTTTTAAAAAAGTGTTCGTGTAAAAAAGTTAATGATTTTAAAGGGTTAAATATTCACTAAGCTGGCGAGCAGAAAACCTGCCAGCGTTTAAACAACGATTAAATACCTTTAATCGTGCCCGGTGGCAGCAAAGTTTGCACCGCGTGTTTTTGCACATTAACCGTTGTATTGGCAGCAATTTCAATGCTCACAAAGCTATCACTTACTTTAGTGATCTTACCAATCACGCCGCCCGTTGTCGCCACTTCGTCGCCTGCTTTCAATGCGTCAATCATCGCTTTTTGCTGCTTCGCTTGTTTCATTTGCGGCCGAATCAACATAAAGTAAAACAAAGCAAAAATAATTAAAATAGGCAAAAAGCTTAATAAATCACCACCCGATCCGGCTGGCGCGGCGTATGCGTTGCTAATGAATAGATTGTTTAACATGCGGAATACTTTCAAATAATTTTTAACTGTGCGATTTTAGCACAGACTGTTCAGCTTGAGAGGCGTGCGCGATTCGCTGCAAATTCTGATTTAAATTGTGTAAAAGTGCCATTTTCAATCGCACCGCGCATGCCTTGCATTAATACTTGGTAATAATGTAAATTATGGATGGTATTAAGGCGCGAACCTAAGATTTCACCCACTTTATGTAAATGATGCAAATAAGCGCGGGTAAAGTTGCGGCAGGTGTAGCATGCGCAATCGGCGTCTAGTGGTTGCGTATCTTGCTTGTAAAACGCATTCTTGATTTTAATATCGCCATATTGCGTAAACAGCCAGCCATTGCGCGCATTACGGGTTGGCATCACACAATCAAACATATCAACACCTTGTGAAACGGCGGCGACTAAATCTTCTGGCGTGCCAACGCCCATTAAATAGCGTGGTTTGTTTTGCGGCAATTTCGGTGCGGTATGCGCCAGAATGCGCAGCATATCTTCTTTAGGTTCGCCAACAGAAAGCCCGCCAATCGCAAAGCCGTCAAAATCGATGTCTTTTAGACCGTTAAGTGAAATATCTCTTAAGTCTTCAAACATGCCGCCTTGAATAATGCCAAACAATGCATTTGGATTACCTTGATGCGCATCTTTGCTGCGCTTAGCCCAGCGCAAGCTTAACTGCATGGAATCGTTCGCTTCTTTGTGAGTAGCAGGATAGGGCGTGCATTCGTCAAAAATCATGACTATATCGGAATTAAGTACTTTTTGAATGCGCATAGATTCTTCAGGCGTTAAAAAGCAAGTGTCGCCGTTGATGGGTGATTTGAACTTAACGCCTTCTTCTGAAATTTTGCGCATCGCGCCCAAACTCCACACTTGAAAACCGCCAGAATCAGTCAGAATCGGTTTATCCCAACCCATAAATTTGTGCAAACCGCCATGTGCGGCAACCACTTCTAAACCAGGGCGTAGCCATAAATGAAACGTATTGCCGAGCACGATATGCGCATCGATTTCAGCTAACTCTAATGGCGACATGGCTTTTACAGTGCCATAAGTGCCCACTGGCATAAATGCTGGCGTTTGCACATTGCCATGCGCCAAACTGACTATACCGCGGCGCGCCAGTCCATCCATTTTGTGAAGGGTGAATTGCATGTTTGAACCTAGTTTGAACTTGAATTGAAGCGTTAATTTTAAGCCGCGATACTAACATATAGGAGCGTTTACACTAAATGTGCGGCAATAAACCGTGTAATCGCTGCATAATCGCAAAAGTTAACCCATAAACAGGGTTAACTTTTAATTAGAGCAGGCAAAATGAACATGCTTTGCTATACTTAGATTACATTTTTTACTAGCAGGTAACCATTATGGCTATTGTTAAATCACGCGTACCGCGCAAACCAGTCGATGCATTGAAA
>JAZKEJ010000168.1:0-18387 GCA_040387095.1 Pseudomonadota bacterium
TAGCCAGGCGCCTGTCGGAGAAACCACGGCGCTTTAACTGAAACAATGTATCGCGATCTAAATCTGTAATACGCTTACCAGTTAATGCTGTTTCACGGTCAATAATGTCTTTAATTTGTGCCAAGAACCACGGGTCGATTTTGGAAATATCAAAAATTTCTGCAATCGTCATACCCTGACGTAACGCATCGCCCAAATACCAGATACGCTCTGGACCCGGTTCACCTAGTTCCTTGGTAATGCGGTCAATATCATTAGTAATGGAATCCAATCCATCCACGCCGACTTCCAATCCGCGCAGCGCTTTTTGGAACGACTCTTGGAATGTTCGCCCAATCGCCATCACTTCACCGACCGATTTCATCTGCGTGGTTAAACGCGAATCCGCTTGTGGGAATTTTTCAAATGCAAAACGTGGAATTTTAGTGACGACGTAATCGATACTCGGCTCAAACGAAGCTGGTGTTTGGCCGCCTGTAATATCATTTTTTAATTCATCCAGCGTAAAACCAACGGCTAGTTTAGCCGCCACTTTTGCAATCGGGAAACCAGTTGCTTTTGAAGCCAAGGCTGATGAACGCGACACGCGCGGATTCATCTCAATCACAATCATACGGCCGTCGTCTGGGTTGATAGCAAACTGCACATTCGAGCCGCCAGTATCCACACCGATTTCGCGCAACACAGCCAAGCTGGCATTACGCATAATTTGATACTCTTTATCCGTCAATGTTTGCGCAGGTGCCACGGTAATACTGTCGCCAGTATGCACACCCATCGGGTCTAAGTTTTCAATTGAACAGATGATGATGCAGTTATCCGCTTTATCGCGCACCACTTCCATCTCATATTCTTTCCAACCGAGCATTGATTCTTCAATCAATAATTCTTTGGTGGGTGACGCATCTAAGCCGCGCTCACAAATGGTAATGAATTCTTCGCGATTATAGGCAATGCCGCCGCCGCTGCCGCCCATCGTAAATGAGGGGCGAATAATCGCTGGGTAGCCGATACTGCCTTGTACTTGCAAAGCCTCTTCCATGGAATGTGCAATGCTGGAACGCGCAGAACCCAAACCAATTTTGGTCATAGCTTCTTTAAACTTCTGGCGATCTTCAGCTTTATCAATCGCTTCTTTGGAAGCGCCAATCAACTCAACATTATATTTGGCCAATACGCCGTGCTTGTCTAGATCTAACGCACAATTAAGTGCAGTTTGTCCGCCCATGGTTGGCAATAATGCATCCGGCTTTTCTTTGGCAATGATTTTTTCAACCACGCGCCAAGTAATCGGCTCAATATAGGTTGCATCTGCCATTTCGGGATCGGTCATAATCGTGGCTGGATTAGAGTTAACCAAGATGACGCGGTAACCTTCTTCACGCAAGGCTTTACAAGCTTGCGCGCCAGAATAGTCAAACTCGCAGGCTTGACCAATGACAATCGGCCCTGCGCCGATAATCAGAATAGATTTAATGTCGGTACGCTTAGCCATTACGCTGCTTCCTTTTTCTGCATAAGCGATATAAATTGATCAAATAACTCACTCATTTCGGTTGGGCCTGGGCTTGCTTCTGGGTGTCCTTGGAAACTAAACGCAGGCTTGTCTGTACGCGCGATGCCTTGCAAACTGCCGTCAAATAATGAGATATGCGTGATTTTAATGTTGGGGGGCAATGTAGCTGGATTCGCCGCAAAGCCGTGATTCTGGCTGGTAATGTATACGCGTTTACTTTCAACGTCTTGCACTGGGTGATTGGCGCCATGATGACCAAATTTCATTTTCATGGTTTTCGCACCACTGGCTAAAGCCAATAATTGATGGCCTAGACAGATGCCAAATGTTGGAATGCCTGTATCAACCAATGTTTTAATCGCTTTAATAGCGTAATCGCAAGGTTCAGGATCGCCAGGGCCGTTGGATAAAAATATACCATCCGGTTTATAACTTAACGCTTCTTCTGCCGTAGCTTGTGCCGGCAAAACGGTCACTTTACAACCACGCGAAACCAACATACGCAAGATATTTTGCTTAACGCCGTAATCAAAGGCAACAACATTAAACTTGGCGTTTTCAGGCTTAGTAAAGCCTTTGCCTAAAGCCCATTCACCATCAGTAAACTCATAAGCGGTTTTACAGCTCACCACTTTTGCCAAATCCATACCCGCTAAACCAGGAAAGCTGTTGGCTAACTCTAATGCTTTTGCTTCATCAATATTCTCAGCAGCCATAATACAGCCGGCTTGTGCGCCTTTTTCACGTAAAAGTCGGGTTAACTTACGCGTGTCGATATCCGCAATCGCAACCACATTATTGGCGATTAAATATTCAGATAAAGTTTGCGTGCTGCGGAAATTAGATTCTAAAAGCGGTAAATCGCGAATGATTAGACCAGCAGCGAAAACCTTATTAGACTCAACATCCTCAGAGTTTGTGCCCGTATTACCAATATGCGGATAAGTGAGTGTGACGATTTGTTCGGCGTAAGAAGGATCAGTAAGGATTTCTTGATAACCAGTCATCGCAGTATTAAAAACCACTTCGCCTATCGTGTGTCCACAAGCACCAATTGAAATGCCTTTAAAAACAGTCCCATCTGCTAACACTAAAACCGCTGGAATTGTTTTTGACACCTGAAAGCTCCTTAATTGCGACACAGCACACCTTAACTAAACACACCTTTGAATAGATGTGCAAAACGGGAAAAGCTTTGTAAACTCTTCCCGTTTCAGAATTACCGTATTGTAGCCGAAAATCGTTTTCGCCTCAAGTTCAGCCTGATAATTTACGCCAACATTATCGGCCTATCAAAGCTAAAAATTTCGACTATCAGACTATTCTGACAGCAAGTTAAGACGCATTCTGATGTGTGTAGCTGCTTTTTAGGGATTAAATGGCGTTAAGTCATTTAAGCGCACAAGTTTCTACGTCGCTAAAGACTATTTACTATCTAAATTAACCATTAATTTACAAGGAAAACTATGATGAATTGGGATCAAGTAGAAGGCAATTGGAAACAATTAAAAGGTAGCGTGAAAGAAAAATGGGGTCATTTAACGGATGACAATATTGATGTGATTGCTGGCAGACGCGATCAATTGGCAGGCAAAATCCAAGAGGCTTATGGCATATCAAAAGAAGAAGCTGAAAAACAAATTGCTGATTGGCAAGACAAACAAAAACATTAATAGCAATATGCTTTATGATAACAGCACAAACAATATATGTTTGTGCTGTTTTTTGCCATCAAATATGCCGTAAGAAATAAATTTATAACGATATAAATAAAACTCAAATTTACAAAAAAGGGGAAATACATGTACTCCATTCTTGGCTTAATCATACTTATATTAGACATATTTGCCATTATCAAAATCATTCAAAGCTCAGCTTCAGGCGTAGCGAAAATATTATGGATTCTTGGCGTGTTGGTATTTCCAGTACTAGGTTTAATCGTCTGGTTTTTTGCTGGGCCCGGCGAAAAAAAGTTTTAAATTCAAAGCGTTAGCACAACCTATATCAATCACAATTAAATAATTAAGGACATACAATGCACGTTAGTTTTGAACAAGCTCAAAAAATTATCGACAAAGCCGTAGAAAAATCAACAGAGATCGGCGTTAAGATGTGTATCGCCGTACTGGATTCTGGTGGTAATTTAAAAGCCTTTAGCCGGATGGACGATGCATGGGTTGGCAGCATTGATATTGCCATTAAAAAAGCCAAAACAGCCTGTTATTTTGCTATGCCATCTGGCGAAATCGGCAAACTTTCAGTGCCTGGCAAACCGCTTTATGGTATTGAACATTCTAATGATGGATTGATTACTTTTCCTGGCGGGCTACCAATTGTAGATAACGAAGGTATTTTAGTCGGCGCAATTGGTGTTAGTGGAGATTCAGTTGAAAATGATCATATCGTCGCGCAAGCAGGCGTAGATGTAGCGGGTGTTTGTAATATGCCTAAACATCCTTGGCGCACTTAATACTTTATTAACTCAATATTTTTTTATTATTAATAAAGTGATGAGAATCAACTAATGACCTATTACCAATATATGTTATGAGCTGATAGTTTAGTTATTAACCAATAATAAAGCCGCATAAATGCGGCTTTATTTATTTCAGCTTAACCAATTTATTTTCACAACTTATTAACGCAAATTTAGTACATCGCGCATATCAAATAATCCGGTTGTTTGCGTATTTAAATATTTGGCCGCACGTAAAGCACCTTGTGCAAATGTAGCGCGGCTACTGGCTTTATGGGTAAGCTCAATACGCTCGCCAATACCGGCAAGCACAACTGTGTGATCGCCTACTACATCACCACCACGCAAAGTCGCAAAACCAATCTTGCCAGTTTCGCGTTCGCCTGTAACGCCTTCGCGTGCATATACAGCGCAATCTTTAAGCTCCTTACCCAAACCTTGTGCAGCAGCTTCGCCCAATCTTAACGCTGTACCTGATGGTGCATCCACTTTATAACGGTGATGCATCTCAAGCACCTCAATGTCGTAACCTTCATTCAACACTTTTGCGGCTTGCTCAACCAAATTAATTAACAACGTTACACCAACGCTCATATTAGGCGCAAAAACAACCGCAATTTTTTTTGCAGCAGCCTCAATCAGGGCCTTTTGCTCTACTGTAAACCCTGTTGTGCCAATCACATGTTTTACGTGCGCTTTTTTGCAAGCATCAAGATACTGTAAAGTGGCTTCTGGCCTAGTGAAATCGATTAACACATCTGCATTTTTCAGCGCGGCATTTACATCACTGGTGATTTTTATACCGGTATTTTTGCCAAACTGCTCGCCAACATCGCGTCCCAATTGCGCACTGTCAGCACGATCCAATGCGCCATGCAATTGCAACTCATGGTCAGCAAAAATCCCTTCTAACAATGCGTGACCCATACGGCCAGTCACGCCTGCAATTACAATTTTTGTTTTCATCTTTTTTATGTGGTTAATTATAGTTAATCATTTAACTCTGCGTTTTTGTTAGCGCACGCTAATTAATGAAGCTTGCATACTTTGAAGATAAGGCAAAGATTAAAAGCCGATTTTTTCCAGCATTCTCTCAAAATAACCAGGCTCAGTTTCAGACGGCTTTTCTTCTGCGGCATCCTGCTGTTCACCTGTCTGCGATGGCTTTTTAACAGACTCTTGCGCTGCATCGCTTGACTCAATATCTTGAGTATTTAAATCTCGATCCAATCTAAATATAAATTCATCACCCTCTTTGGCAGGCACATCAGGAACTGGCGCTACAGGCGCCGTTTCGGCAGGCGCTTCAATTTGCTTGATTTCACTTGCTGGCGCAGACTCAACCGCGGCAGGTTCTTTTACAGCTTCAGATTCAGCGGGCTGTACAGTTGGCGCTTGTTTTACATCATCGATTTTTGTTGGCGCACTTTCTGATGCAGCCTCTTCACTTGGCATAATCGTAATCGGCACCGCTAATACAGAAGGTGTTTCTGCCTCAACAGCAGTTGGCGCTTCATCAGTAGGTGCAGAAGTCGATTCATTCGTGACATCCGCTTTTGGCGCAGTTTGTTTTGGCGGTTCGGTAGCTAAAGATTTAGTTGGCTCAGTTTCTTTGGGTTCCTTGCTTTTCCAAAATTTTAAATTTTCTAGAAGACCTTCTTTTTTTTCTGGAATTGTATTGACTGAATCAGTGCCCTTATCCAATGTAACCGCACCAGTATCTGCACCAGGCGTTCCCTGCGGAACAACATCGCCGCGCACGCGCGCCAATAAATCTTTTTCAAAGTCTAAAATAACACGGCGCTGCTCAACCACTTTACCTGCTTGGCGCAATTGGTAAAAATAATCCCAGCGTGTACTGTGAAAGCTATCGACAATCAACGGCGTGCCCATAATAAATTTGACTTGCGATTTTGTCATGCCTGGGCGCAATTGTAATAACATTTTGGATGTCACTACATTACCCTGCTGAATTTCTAATTTAAATGGCTTAACAACAGGCACGGTAGAACCGCAGCCAACTATCAATGTACTGCTCACAAAAAACAAGGGGAAAAATAAACTGCGCATGGTTTTATGCATGGGTAAAGACTTATTACTAAATTGGCGTTAATATACCACGATGGCTAACAGCCTAAAACTACAAATTATCATCCTATTATTATTGAGTACCGACTATGCATGATCAAAAAGATTTAAAAAACGCTGGATTAAAAGCCACTTTGCCACGTTTGAAAATTTTAGAGTTGTTTGAAAACAGCAAAGAGCGACATTTATCGGCAGAAGATGTATACAAGATTTTAATCACTACAGGCGAAGATGTTGGCCTAGCAACTGTTTACCGTGTATTGACCCAATTTGAAGAAGCGGGCTTACTTTCACGCCATCATTTTGAAAGCGGCAAAGCGGTTTTCGAGATTAACGAAGGCACGCATCACGACCATATCGTATGTGTTAAATGTGGCCGTGTAGAAGAGTTTTATGATGAAGAAATCGAGAAACGCCAGCAACAAGCAGCTGAATCGCGCGGTTTTAAAATGCAAGAACATTCACTGATGATTTACGGCATTTGCACTCAGCAGCCTTGCGGCAAAAAGAAATAATGCTGAAATAAATGGCATCTTTGTCTGACTAATTTAATACCTAAGCGTTTATATTAACTTGCTCGCTTTTAACTAAATGCTTTGGGGAGTTAATCATGTTTAAAACATATATATCCGTAATACCCGCACTAATTCTAAGCCTCAGCATTACCGCATGCGGCACTAATCCTGTCACCAAAAAAAAAGAGTTTCAGTTTGTATCGCAAGATAAAGAAATCGCGATTGGCAAAGAAAATTATTCCCCAGCCCGTCAATCGCAAGGTGGCGACTATGTTATCGACCCCGAATTAACTGCTTATGTGCAAGATATTGGCAAACGCCTAGGTGCCGTTTCCGATAGACCGGAATTGCCTTACGAGTTTGTGGTGTTAAACGATTCTGTACCAAATGCTTGGGCGATGCCTGGCGGAAAAATCGCGTTTAATCGCGGCTTATTATATGAATTAGATAACGAAGCAGAATTAGCCGCCGTGATAGGCCACGAGATTGTGCATGCCGCTGCACGCCACGGAGCAAAAGGCATGGAACGCGGCATTCTGCTGCAAGGCGCCATGATTGCAGTGGGCATTGGTGCGCAAAACAGCAATTACGGTAATTTAATTGTGGGTGCATCACAACTTGGCGCACAATTGACTACCAGTAAATATGGTCGCGATGCAGAATCGGAATCTGATTATTACGGCATGCTTTACATGAAAAAAGCGGGCTACGACCCAACCGCCGCAGTCTCTCTGCAGGAAACTTTTGTGCGTTTAAGCGAAGGCCGCCAAAGCAATTTTATTACTGGATTATTTGCCAGCCACCCGCCTTCGCAAGAGCGCGTGGATGCAAATAAAGCGACTCTAGCAAAAATAGGCGCAGGCGGTAATTTGGGTAAAGAAATGTACGCACAAAAAGTGGGTAAATTAAAATCCACTCAGGCAGCATATAAAGCCTATGACGATGCCGTAAAAGCGCTAGCTAAAAAAGATACGGTTACTGCAACCAAATTGGCAAAACAAGCGATTGCTGGTGAACCGCGCGAAGCAAGGTTTCAAGAGTTATTAGGCGATATCGCCTTAACTGATGAAAAATCGCAAGAAGCGATTGGCTATTACGAAAAAGCCATCAAAATGCAGCCGGATTATTTCAAGCCGCATATTCAAACTGGTATTGCCTTATTTAATTTAGGCAAAAAATCAGAAGCTGAACCCTACCTAAAACGCGCAAACGCGCTATTACCTACCGCACCTGGACATGCATTAATGGGACAAATTGCCGAAAGTCGCGGCCAAACCGATTTAGCGTTGCAACATTATCAAATGGCTGCCACCTCAAATTCTGATATTGGCAAAGATGCCACCGAACGCGCCATGCGCATTGATTTACCGCGCAATCCAGCAAAATATATTCAATCGGGCGTGCAAGCCGATAATTCAGGTAATTTATACGCAATTGTGCAAAATGGCACATCCATACCAATCGGTCGCGTACAAGTGCGCGTAGTGAAATACGATGCGCGAACAGGCCGCGCAGTTGGGCAAAGCAGGCCATTGATTATTAATGGTGTTGCCGCCGGTAAACGCAACCAGGTTGTCGTGGGTGAACGGGTTCAAACAGCGCAGGAAGTACAACTTTATAAGGCAGTAGTTGAGGCGGCAGAGCTGGCTAAATAACCCAAGCTTGCAATAAATATCACATATCCTTACATTCAATAGCTCAGCTATTTTTGCTGATTATACTTAATGAGCAACATAATTCTTTAATAATAATAGTGAGGGTTTAAATCTATTTTTAATAATCATAATTGGATGCGCTGTTTTATTATATTAGGATTAACCTAAGAAATTGTATGAATCAATTACATCAATATTGGGATAACTTGAGATCAAGTTTATGGTTTATCCCGACAATAATCGTCACCGCAGGCATTACATTTGCTTTGGTTTTAATCGAAATAGATTCATCTGCAAATGGCTGGCAATTGGCGGAACGCTGGCCGCGTTTATTTGGGGCTAGTGCCGAAGGTTCACGAGGATTGCTTTCTGCCATTGCCAGCTCAATGATTACTGTTGCAGGCACCATTTTCTCAATTACAGTTGTTGCACTTACCTTAGCATCAAGTCAATACACATCGCGTATATTACGCAACTTTATGCGAGACCGAGCTAATCAGTCAGTCCTTGGCGTATTTGTCGGTGTATTTGCCTATTGTCTCATCTTACTACGTACAATCCGAAGCGGTGGCGAAAACGAATTTGTCCCGGCACTTGCAGTGCTTGTCGCCGTCTTGCTAGCATTTGTTGCTATAGGTTTTCTTATTTTCTTCATACATCATATTGCGGCTTCTCTACAGGCAACGACCATTATCGAATCGGTGGCAACAGAAACACTTTGCACTATCGACCAATTATTCCCTGTTCACTCGTATGAAGTTAAAGACAATAATGTTGTTGCGTCGCAAGAAATGACATTGAAGCCCACAATCTGGGTGACGATACCAGCGCTAAAAATGGGTTACATTCAAGCAATTAACTTTGATACATTGTTTGATATAGCAAAAAAACGCAACATAGTTATACGGATGGAAAAAGAAATCGGTGCATTTATCATCGAGGATTGCGCACTTGCGTCCATATCTGGTGTGTCAGTGACCGATGAGATAATTCGGCAAATAAATGCAACTTGCGCAGTAGATCGACACCGCTCTGTTGATCAGGACGCAAGCTATGGCATTAGGCAAATCGTGGATGTCGCGCTCAAAGCGTTATCACCTGGCATTAACGACACCACCACGGCCATTAACTGTATTGATTACCTAGGATCGATTCTAGTTAAGCTTGTCTCAAGGAGAATCGAATCGCCCTGTTACCATCAAGATGATCAATTACGTGTGATCAGTTGTGAGCCAACATTTTCAAGTTTTGTGGCAATCAGCATTGATCAGATTCGGCAGAACGCCGATGGAAATGTCGCTGTCCTAACGCGCTTATTACAAATTCTAATGATTCTTATCACTCGAACGTCCGATGAAAATCGGCTGAGCGTTCTTAACCAACATATTAATTTAATCAACGAGACTGTTAATCGTAGCGTGCCTTCAGCTCACGATCGCTTGGCGATACAAATGGCTCAATCTCGGCATACTTAGTCTTTCGCCTCAATCTGCCGAAACAGCATTGTTCGATGTGCAATCAAAAGGCTTAAGCAAACTTAAGCGACTACTAACTTGCTAGCATTTCTTTAGCATGGCTACGCGTAGTATCCGTAATTTGAATCCCACCCAACATTCGCGCAATTTCTTCTACACGCTCATGTGCATTTAATGCCTGAATATGGCTTAAAGTTGCGCCATTGGTTTGCGTTTTACTTACCTGCAAATGTTGCCTGGCCTGCGATGCGACTTGCGGTAAATGCGTAATCACTAGCACTTGTCTTTCTGCGCCTAATTGTTTCAACAATTGACCAACCACTTCCGCCACGCCGCCGCCAATGCCAACATCGACTTCATCAAAAATCATGCATGGCACACTGCCTTGAGATGCCGTTGTCACATGCAATGCCAAGCTGATGCGTGACAACTCACCACCGGAAGCGACTTTATTAAGTGGTCGCGGCTCAATTCCTGCATGGCCCGCCACTAAAAATTCTACCGTTTCCAATCCGTTAACTGACGGCTCACAAGCTTTTAAAAGCACTTCAAACTTGCCACCGCTTAGTGATAAACGTTGCATTTCTGCACTGATTTTTTGGCTTAATATTTTGGCGCTTAGCTGACGATTTTTGCTTAATTGTCTGGCTAAATCTTTATAAAAATTAAGCGCTTCTGCTTCTTGTTTTGCTAGCGCGCCGTCATTAGCAAAGCCTTCTAATTCCGCCATGCGCACTTGGCACATCACCAGCAAATCGGGCAGCTCTTCTGGCTTGCTGCGATATTTGCGCGAAATGTTGTGCACGGCCTGAATCCGATTATCTACTTCAGCCAATCTTGCTGGGTCTAATTCTGCCTTTTGCAAATAGCGGTTTAACGCCCGGCCGGCCTCTTCCAGTTGTATCAGCGCAGAATCTACGCCATCTGCTACGTCTTTTAATTGCGCATCAAATTCCACTAAGATGGCTAATTTTTGTTGCACTTGCGCCAGCATGGCGCTTACGTTGAGATCATTTTCATCCAGCAGTGCAATGCAAGTTTCTAAGCCTGTTAACAAACTGGCGCCGTTAGCCAAGCGGTAATGTTCCAGTTGCGTTTCCTGCCAATCTTCCGGCGAAAAATTAAGCTGCTGTAATTCGCGGGTTTGGTCGCGCAATTCCGCTAACTCATCAGCATAAATGGCTGCATTTTTTTCAGCGTCAATCCGTTGGGCATTCAATTGTGCCCAAGTTTTATATTGCTTTGCCACTTGATGGGCTAATTCAGAACTTTGCGCAAAATCATCCAGAATTTGCCGTTGCGTAGCCGATTTGAGCAAAGAGTGATGCGCGTTTTGGCTGTAAATATCCACCAAAAACTCCCCTAGCTCCTTCATTTGATTAACTGTAGCAGAAGCGCCATTGATAAAGCCACGACTGCGGCCATCGGCATAAATCACGCGCCTTAACATAAGCGCGTCATCGGTCTCAATCTCGTTTTCGCTTAACCAGTTTTGGGCGGCAATATTTTGATTGATTGAAAAACTCGCGCTGATATCCGCTTTATCTGTGCCTGCACGCGCAATCAAGCCATCATTTCGTGCGCCTAATGCCAGCGACAAAGCATCAATTAAAATGGACTTGCCCGCACCCGTTTCACCGGTGAGCGTGGTAAAGCCGTTTTCAAACTCCAAATCGAGTGTGTCTACAATAATGAAATCGCGAATGGAAAGTGCTTGTAGCATAGGTTTAAAAACTCATTAAAACTTTATAAAATGCCTATTCAATGCAAAAATCTGTAAGCACGAGGCGACAAAGCGCAGACAGTACAATTAGTGCGGCAAGCCGCAGTTAACGCAGTGATTGCAGATTTTTGCATTGAATATTTAGCCCCAGTTGAGTTTGTTGCGCAACATATCAAAATAACAATACTCACTAGGATGCAACAATTTCACTTCTTTTTCCGCGCGTTGTACCAACACCCTGTCACCGCTTTCTAGCAGCATTTGAAACTGCCCGTCATAGCTTACCTGTCCGTCATCGCTTTGTATAATAGTAATCTGGATCAAGCTGGAGCTATTCACTGCAATTGGCCGGTTGCTTAGCGTGTGCGGGCTAACAGGCACAATCGCAATGGCTTCTAAACTAGGGTGCAAAATCGGTCCGCCTGCGCTTAAGGAATAAGCGGTTGTACCTGTTGGCGTGCTTAAAATCAACCCATCTGCGCGCTGTTTATGCACAAAGTTACCGTTAATTTCAACGGCAATCTCGATTAAACGCAAGCCACCTTTAATCACCACATCATTAAACGCCAAACCTTGATGAATGGTTTTTCCGCCGCGTATTATTCGGGCATTAATCAGCATGCGCGATTCTATTTGGTAGCGATTGGATAAAATCTTATCAACCGACCGCAGCATATCTTCTGCGCGCAAATCGGTTAAAAAACCAAAACGGCCACGATTAATGCCCACCAGCGGGATATTATTATCAATTAAGTTTCTTGCCACACTCAGCATAGTGCCGTCGCCGCCCATCACAATCGCCAAATCGACTTTACTGCCAATCTTTGCTAATGATGCGGTTTTAAAACCAGATAATTCTGCGTGTTGCGCAGTGTTTTCTTCTACCCAGACTTGAATATTTTTAGCTTTTAAATGCCGTGCCAAATCAGCCAAATCTGTCTGCATTTGCTGTAAAGCAAATTGATTCATATATTTGCCAATAATGGCAATCGATTTGAACGGCTGACTCATCCTACTATTAAATCATAGATAGGCTTTTTGAAAAAGCAAGCTTGCTAGTAACTCATTATTAAATGACTTAATAAAAAAGCTGGGACTAAATGAATAGACCCAGCTTTTTTTATTGCGACTTAAAAATTAAGCGTAAAAGATTATTTACTTTGATTAAACTGATTTACGTCTAAAACCTGCAAAACCAATTAATGCAGAACCAAATAACCATGCTGCTGCTGGTACAGGCACTGCTGATGGCGCTGCTGTTAGGCCTCTAATATCGCTTCCAAATCTACCGATTTGTTTGATTTCGCCTGTTTCGATATCAGCATCAAACAAGAAAGAGCCACTATTAGCATTACCGTTACCAACAATCGCGGCTAAGAACGCACTGCCATCTGCAAAAATTTCAAAGCCATTAATTGAGCCGATGTTTGCGTTAAGTTTGCCTACTTCTACAATATTTGGCGCATTAAAGGAAACTCCTTTAACATTTTCAAACATTGTGTCATTGTCAGCATTTACATAATAAAGTACTGGCGTATCTGTTGGCGCGCCTGCTGGCGTTGAAAGTGTATACGCTACCGCTGAATAACCTGTACCAATCATACTTGCAGTATTACCTACCACGCCTGTATTCACGTTAACTGCATAGTTATTGCCAGCTGAACTTACTAATCGTAATGATGCATTTCCTGCAAAATCGGCAGCAGGGTTAAAATCAAAACCATAACCTAGATTTGAATCAATAACATTCGAACTAAGTGCAGTAACGAATGTTGCTGCACCAGAGCTTGCGTTTAATGTATACACATTATTACTAGTAGTGACGCCGTAGATCGTATTGTTGGAAGGTCTTAAATCAATGCCAACGAACGACTCACTTCCAACTAAACCACTAATACCTACAAACGTTCCACCTCCAACATCAGCAGAATCAAATGTGTACAGTTGATTATCAGTTGTATATCCAACTAGTGAAGCTGCTTGTGCTACGTTAAATACAGTGGCGATTGCAATAAAACCCAACGACAATGCAATTTTTGATAAAGTATTTTTCATAATAAAACTCCTAAAATTTAATAAATTTGTTACCTATTTAAAACCAATTCGAAATGGGATTTTGCAACCCAATTTTTTATACGTAATGAAATTTAAATCAGATTCTATAAAGTTTGATTAAAAGACCTCTATCCCCCATTTGGGGGATAGAGGTCTTTTAAAATATTTAAATTTTAGGTCTTCAATTTGATCCAAAAACGATAACATCTATTGAATCCCCCCAATAACATAGGATTTAAGGCAAAATAATGTTTTATTGATTGAACTAGTTGCTATCATTTTGGATAAACGCGCGCAGATCTTATTAAAAACGTTGGTAGAACATTACATCAGTGATGGCCAGCCAATTGGCTCGCGCACATTGTTGCAGCATTCTGGCTTAGATGTTAGCTCGGCCACTATTCGCAATGTGATGAGCGATTTAGAACATCTGGGTTTTATCGCCAGTCCGCACACTTCATCTGGGCGCATTCCCACGCAAAAAGGTTATCGGCTGTTTGTTGACTCATTACTGACGGTAAAACCACTTGAAAATCAAGCCATTCAAATGTTGAAAATGGGCTTAAATTCGCCCAACCAAAACGAATTAATCAACAGTGCCGCAGACATGCTGTCGCAACTTACACAATTTGCCGGCGTGGTGATGATTCCAAAACGTCAGCGCGTTGCATTTAAACATCTGGAATTTCTGCCATTAAGTGACAAGCGCATTTTGGTGATTATCGTCAGCAGTGATGGCAATGTACAAAACCGCATTATTTTGGCTGAGAAACCTTATTCTGCCAGCGAGTTAACCCAAGCCAGCAATTACTTTAATGTGCATTTTTCAGGACAAACCTTTGATGAGGTACAGGTTAATCTGCATGCAGAATTGCAGCAAATGCAATCTGATATGAACAAACTGATGTCAGCCGCATTAGAAGCCAGCAGCAAAGCGACGAATAGCGATGGCGTGGTGATTGCAGGTGAACGCAACCTGTTGCAGGTGGAAGAGTTGTCTACCAATGTCAATAGCCTGCGCAAATTGTTTGAGATATTCGAACGACGCACTTCATTAATACAGTTGCTCGATAACAGCCAGCGCGCAGAAGGCATCCAAATTTTTATCGGTGGCGAAAGCGGTTATTTACCATTAGATGAATGCAGCATGGTCACCGCGCCTTACGAAGCCGATGGCCAAGTAGTCGGCACGCTTGGTGTGATTGGCCCAACCAGAATGGCCTATGAACGCGTTATTCCGATTGTGGATGTGACAGCAAAGTTACTGTCAAACGCGTTATCCAGTTCTTGAGCCATATTTTAGAGCTTTAATGCCACTAGCGCTTTGTTAATAGCTATTGACTGGCGTTTACTCTAAAATTACTGCTATGACTTATTACAATCCCGAACCACATTTTTCCCATGGCGATCAACTCAAAGTCGGCATCTTAATCGCCAATCTTGGTACACCAGATGCGCCAACTGCAAAAGCATTGCGGCCTTATTTACGCCAGTTTTTAAGCGATACGCGTGTGGTTGAGATTCCGCGGATTATCTGGTGGTTTATTTTAAATGGCATTATTTTAGTGATACGCCCAAAAAAATCGGCCTCTAAATATGCACAAGTATGGACAAGTGAAGGCTCACCATTGTTGGTGCATGCACAAAAGCAAACGCAACTACTGCGCGGATTTTTAGCGCAAAAAATAAAATCTCCATTTGCAGTCGAGCTAGGCATGAGTTACGGCAACCCCAGCATGCAATCGGCGATCGAAAAACTCAAAGCCCTGCATTGCGATAGAATTTTGGTGTTTCCCCTTTATCCTCAATACGCAGCCAGCAGCACAGCCTGCGCTTTCGATGCGGTTTGGCGTGTATTGCTAAAAATGCGCAATATGCCTGGCATCCGCACCATTCGTAGTTATCACGATCATCCTGCCTACATTTCGGCATTAACAAAAAGTGTGCAGGATTACTGGAAAATCAACGGGAAACCCAGCAAACTGGTGATAAGTTTTCATGGTGTGCCAAAAGTGCATTTAACCAAAGGCGACCCTTACCATTGTGCGTGCCACAAAACAGGATGCTTATTAGCCGAAGCGCTAGGCTTAAGTAAAGATGATTACCTGATCGCGTTTCAATCGCGTTTTGGCAAGCAAGAATGGCTAAAACCTTACTTGGCATCCACCTTAGAAGCTTTAGGCAAAGCAAAAACCAAGCGCATTGATGTGATTTGCCCAGGATTCAGCAGCGATTGTTTAGAAACGCTGGAAGAAATCGCCATGGAAGGCAAACAGATATTTACCCACGCTGGCGGCAATGAATATCATTACATTCCCGCGCTCAATGAAAATGATGCCTGGGTTCACGCAATGACAGAAATTGCGCTTGAAAATCTGCATGGCTGGGTTAGCAGCGATTGGGATAATGTTCAAGCGAAAAAAGATAATGAAATGGCTAAATTAAGGGCGCAGGCTTTGGGTGCTAAACAATAAGCGTTATACTCTCAATTTTAGCGGGCAAATGCATTTATGATAGTGATTACAGGCGGCGCAGGCATGATTGGTTCTATCATCGCCTGGCATCTTAATGAAAAATTGGGCCGCAATGATTTAGTGATTGTTGACCACATTACGCACGAAGAGCAATGGCAGAATCTTGTGCATCGTCGATATGCAGAATACCTGGATAAAGATCAGTTATTTGATTTTTTAGAAGGTAACGACGATGTTACCGCTGTCATTCACATGGGCGCAATCAGTGCCACCACCGAGCGTGATTTTAATAAGCTGGTCGAGGCCAACATCCATTACAGTCAGGATTTATGGAGTTGGTGTGCTGAACACGAAGTGCCATTTTTCTATGCCAGCTCTGCCGCAACCTATGGCGATGGTAGCGCCGGTTATGATGATGCCAAGATCGATAAGCTACGACCTCTTAATGGTTATGGCTATTCCAAACATTTCTTTGATCAGTGGGCGTTAAGTCAAGTAGCTGAGAATGCGCCGCAGCCACCAGCATGGGCTGGGTTTAAGTTTTTTAACGTGTACGGTCCAAATGAATATCACAAAGAGCGCATGGCGAGCGTGGCTTTTCATACATTTAATCAAGTAGTTGCAACTGGCGGTATGAAATTATTTAAAAGTAACAAATCGGGTATTGACGATGGTATGCAGATGCGTGATTTTGTTTACGTAAAAGATTGTGCAAATATTATCGCGCATTTTTTTGAGCGCGCGGTTATTGCTAAAAAACCAGTGTCTAATGGCATTTACAACATTGGGACAGGTAAAGCACGCAGCTTTAAAGATTTAGCCAGTGCCGTGATGCAAAGCATGGGCAAAACACCGCAAATTGATTACATTGCCATGCCAGAAGATTTGCAGGGTAAATACCAGTATTTTACCGAAGCTAATGTGCTTAAATTGCGCGCTGCAGGTTACACCGCGACATTTACAAGCCTTGAAGCTGGCGTGAAAGATTATGTGCAAAACTATCTATTAAGTGAGGATAAGTACTGCTGATGGATTATATTAATTATCTTAAAGGTGAACATGCTGCTCATATGGCGATGTTTAACGCACTCGAGCCACTTTTTCCCATGATCAGCGCTGTTGGCATTAAGATGCAGGACTGCATTAAGTCTGGCGGAAAAATCCTGATTATGGGCAACGGTGGCAGCGCGGCAGATAGCCAGCATATTGCGGCCGAAATTGTTGGCCGCTTTAAAAAAGAACGAAGAGGCATGCCGGCAATCGCATTGACGACTGATACCTCCATCATCACATCTGTGGGCAACGACTATGGCTACGATTATATTTTTGCGCGTCAGGTTGAAGCGCTTTGCCGCCCGGAGGATTTAGTCATTGGTATCACCACCAGCGGCAATAGCGCCAATGTTGTGCGTGCAATGGAAGCCGCTAAAGAAATCGGCGCAACAACGGTGGGCTTAACAGGTGGCAATGGCGGAAAATTAAACGCTATTTGCGATTTTAATTTGGTGATGCCATCCCCTGTGACCGCGCGCATTCAAGAAGCACATATTTTTGTTGGGCACTCGCTTTGTGAAATTCTAGAGTCTTAACAAGCTATGTCTGATATTTTTTTGGATGCTGTAAAACGGTTTAGCAATGGCAACATAAACTCTCACAAGCAGCATGCGCTAGTGATTGGTGATGTCATGCTGGATCGCTATTTAATTGGCTCAGTCGGCCGCATTTCACCAGAAGCACCGGTGCCGATTGTGTTGCTAAATCAGCAGAATGAACGTGCTGGCGGCGCAGCTAACGTTGCTGCAAACCTGGCTTTGCTAGGCATTAAAACGCATATTATCGGCTGTGTTGGCGACGATAGTGAAGGCGTGATTTTAGTCAATCTGCTTAAACATATGCAGGTAGATACTAACGGCATTTATACCTCTGCTGACCGTCCTACCATTGCCAAAACCCGCGTTTTAAGCGGCCATCAGCAAATGCTGCGCCTAGACCAAGAAAGCAGTCAAGATTTCAGTGTCATTGAAAATACAGGTTTAGCAAATGCGATTCAGCAACAATTAGATTTAGAGCCCAGCGTAGTCATATTGTCTGATTATGCGAAAGGTTTATTGAGCGAACAAACCTGTCAAGCCATTATTAAGCAGTGCAAAACTGCCAATATTCCCGTATTAGTTGACCCAAAAGGTCGTGATTACAGTAAATATAAAGGCGCGACAGCGCTGACGCCAAACAAAAAAGAGACTGCAGAAGCTTGTAACACGCACATTGACGATGCCGATTTAATTCATCAAGCCAATCTACTTAAACAACAATTAGATTTAACTTTTTTGGCAGTTACACGTGGCGAAGAAGGCATTAGCTTGATTGATCATGCAATCCATCATTTGCCCGCCATCGCCAAACAAGTATT
>JAZKEJ010000169.1:0-16414 GCA_040387095.1 Pseudomonadota bacterium
GTAATTTGTGGCTAAAATGGCTAAATATCAGCAAGCCGAGTATGGTACTTAACGCAAATGGAATGGCAATATTCCACTGTAAAGGCGCTGTAACGCTGTAGCTGACGATACTGGCAATGGAAATCAGCACGACAGTCATCAGCGATGTAGCAACAATTGTTTGCATCGAAAAGTTACTGACTTTCTGTAAGCTAGGTACAATCAAAAAACCGCCACCAACACCCAATAAACCTGAAATAAAACCGGTAATTGCGCCGGTAGCAATTAGGCGCCTAGTACAAATCGCAGTCCAGTACAGTTGAGAAGTCACTTTGTTTTGCATACAAGGCGCATCTTCAAAGTCTTGATTATTTGGCTTTACTATAATTGTTTGCCGCCACACATGCCAAGCTAGCGCAAGCAACACGACAGCAAAAACAAATCTTAGCACTTGGCTTGGTGCATAACCTGCAATCCAAACGCCGAGTGGGGCAAATAGAATACCAAAACTGGCAATTAACAAAGCTGTTTTATAACGCACCAACCTTAAACGTAAACCTTGAATCGTGCCGACAATGGAAGCCATCATCACAGCCAGCAAAGCAATGGGTGCTGCTTGATTAAAGCTTAAATTAAACCCCATCATTAAAAGTGGAATCGCCAAAATTGATCCGCCAGCGCCAGTTAATGCCAGCACAAGACCGATAAATAAGCCGATTGAGATACCAACCAAAGACCAATCTAACAATAATAAATTGCCCATCAAACTAATTTGTGCCTTTGCAGCGAGCAAGCCATTCGCGACCTTTTAGCATACCGTTCCAATAAAGCCACGGTAAACCGTATTTTTTGAGTAGCCATGCTAAACGTCTCGGCTTTGTTGAATCCCACTTAAAACTAGGCATTAACTTGCCGCCAAAACCAAATTCCGCCAAAATTATTTTGCCTTTTTCAACCGTTAACGGGCAAGAGCCATAGCCATCGTATTGGGTTGGCAAACTTAATCCTGTGCGATGCGCAAGCAAGTTTTCAGCTACTACCACCGCTTGTTTGCGTGCAGCTGCTGCAGTTTTGGCGTTTGGGCTAGAGCAGCAATCGCCTAAGCTAAAAATATTTGGATAACGTACATGTTGCAATGTGTTTTGATTGACGTCAATCCAGCCATTTTGATTAGCTAACGAACTGTTTTTAATAAAATCTGGCGCACTTTGCGGCGGAACAACGTGTAGCAGATCAAAATCTTTTTCAACCCGAGCGGTTTCTCCTTGCGAATTTTTTACATCAAACCAAGCTTTTTTATTTGGCCCATCCACTTCCACCAAATTGCTATTAAAACTTAATTGCGCGTTATAGCGCTGTATATATTGCATCAGCGGCGCTATATACTCTTTTACGCCAAATAACATAGCGCCCGCATTGTTAAAGTCTACTTTAATTTGATTAAGTACACCTTGTTTTTCCCAGTGGGAGCAAGATAAATACAGCGCTTTTTGCGGCGCGCCGGCACATTTAATCGGCATCGGCGGCTGTGTAAAAATTGCCTTACCGCTTTTTAAATTTTGCACCAGTTGCCAAGTGTAGGGCGCTAAGTCAAAGCGATAATTGGAAGTAACGCCGTGTTTACCTAACGTTTCCTGCAAGCCTTTAATCGCATGCCAATTAATTGTTAAGCCTGCTGTAACAATTAAGTATTGGTAGTCAATTACACCTAAAGTATCGGTCATCACGCGATGATGGTCAGGCTCAAATTGAGTGGTAGAAGCTTGCAACCAAGTGATGTTTTTTGGAATGCAATCCGCCATATTGCGCACGGTTTTAGCAATATCAAATTCGCCTGCGCCAACCAATGTCCAGGCTGGTTGATAGTAATGCTGGGAGGAGGGTTCAATAATCGCAATACTCAAGTGTTTATTGCGTTTAAATAAGCTGACTGCTACAGCGCAACCAGCCGCGCCACCGCCAATAATCACAATGTCATATGCGGTTTTATGTGCTTGTATCATGTTGAAACGCCTTCATTCGAATGATTCACTATTTTGTATTTCGAGCAGATTTTTAAGCAAGTTTTGCTCTGCAAAATCGAAAAAGCCTTGTTACTAAACATTTGCTTTTAAGCCACTGCAGTAAACCTTTTGCTGGCGTTTGTTGCGTTAACTGATTCGATTGCGATAGTTGATAAATACTGCTGGCGCGATTACCAGTTTTACAAAAGCCTAAAACTGGTTTTTTGGCTTTGGCAAAAGCAGTATTAAATGCACTTACTTGCTCTGCTTGAATGTTATTCGGTATCACGGGAATATAAATATAAGCCAAACCCAATTTTTCTGCGGCGGCTTTAATCTGTTCGCTAGTCGGTTGTTCGGCGCCGCCTTCAAAGTCTGGCCGATTATTAATGATGGTTTTAAAACCAAGTTGTGCAATTTCCTGCATATCGGTTAGCTGGATTTGCGGCGTGGTGCTGAATTCTTTTGAATGCTGCGTCATTTGAATCGTCATTAGATTGTCCTTCATTAAATTGAGATTAAGTTTTGCAAATTTCTTGATGTAGCACCTGCATCACGGCCATTGCCGATTGACTGGATATGCGGTAAAAAATACTTTTGCCTTCTCTGCGTGTTGCAACTAACTCAGCCTCGCGCAACACCGTTAATTGCTGCGATAGGGTTGGCTGGCGAATGTCTAAAATACTTTCAAGTTCACCCACCGATTTTTCACCAAGGGACAATTGGCATAACAACATTAACCTGTCAGCATTCGCCATCACTTTCATCAGATTGCACGCTTTATCAGCAGAAGCGCGTAACTCATCAAAATTGATGTTGCTGGTGTTAAAGATGTTATTTGCTAAAATTTCTGACATGATTGATTTAATTCACAATTAATATTTAAATATTATATAAAAATATATATTATAATTCAATATAATTTTCAATTAATATTGGAGTGTGAAATGTTTAAGCAATTGTTTGATGCAGTGTCTTCAACCTACACCTATTTGATTGTTGACGATAATTCGCGCCAAGCAGCCTTTATTGACCCAGTTGCAGGCCATATTGATACTTATATTGGATTGCTGAGCGAGCTTAATGCGCAATTAAAATACTCTATTGAAACGCATGTGCACGCCGACCACATTACAGCCAGCGGGCAATTACGCGAAAAGTTAAATATTCAAACCGCGGTGAGTGCGTTATGCGGCGCTGAAAGTGCGGATTTACAGTTAAAAGAGGGCGATATATTGCAACTGGGTGAGCAAACTATTCGAGTAGTTGCGACGCCTGGACACACCGCTGGCAGCGTTTCTTATGTGTGGAATGAGCGCATTTTTACTGGTGATGCTTTATTAATTAACGGTTGCGGACGCACGGATTTTCAAGGCGGTGATGCTGGCATTTTATATGACAGTATTACCCAAAAAATATTTGCAATGCCAGACGAAACGCTGGTTTATCCAGCGCATGATTATCATGGCAAGCGCGTCAGTTGTGTCGGTCAGGAAAAAAGCATCAATCCGCGCTTGGCTAATCAAACACGCGAACAGTTTATCCAAATGATGAACGCACTGGATTTACCCAAACCTGACATGATTGACATTGCTGTGCCGCTGAATCGTTTGTGTGGGGTGACTGAGGAAAATATCCGGCAAGGCTAGAAGTTGCGTGAATATATAGAATTTGCATAAAAAATAGGATTAAGCACAAGTTTTAAAATAAGCATTTAACCTATTTTTTAAGCAAAAATATTTGGTGATTGTTTTGTTTCGCGTGCGCAATGCAACTTACGTCATGCAACTTAGCGGCTAATTTTGCAATCGCTGCATTGACCTTTCACCGTATTAAAACCCTTCACAGTATTCAAGCCTTTTACATCTTTAAAGTTTGCGCCATCTACATCGGCATCGGTTAAATTAGCGCCTGTTAAATCCGCACCAGTCAAATTTGCTTTGGCTAAATCGGCGCGGTAAAGATTTGCGCCACGCAGATTCGCATTGCTTAAATTGGCAAAGGTAAACGCGGCAATATTTAAATCGGCATTTTCAAAATTAGCGCCAGCAAAATTGCCACCAACCGAATCAAACTTCATCTGACCCATTGGCTGATTGCCAACATCTAAACCAAATCGGCCTTTTTGAATATTAGCGCCACTCATATCCACTTTGCCCAATGAGCCTATCATGCGCGCATTGGTGAGATTGGCGCCCTTAAAATTGGTCTTATCAAAAATCGCCTGGAATATAGTCGCATTGCTTAAGTTAGCATTAGTAAAATCCGCATTTTCTAAACGCGCTAAATTTAAATAAGCACCTTGCAAATTCGCCCCGACTAATTTTGCCTCTTTCAGCTCGGCGCCAAAAAAACTGACATTTTGTAAATTACAGTGACTTAAATCTAAACCGTTAAAAATCAAATAACTCGCATCTTTATTCTGTAAGGTACAGGTTTTACTGTTGATCTGACTTAACGCATCGGCTTGGCTAATTTTTTCGCGCTCAGGTTCTGTATTGGCTGCATAAAAAGCCGCCGCTTTTGCAATCATATTGTCTTGGTTAAGCATAAATGCATCACGCGCGTCTTTGTTACTAAAGCAGTAAGTTTTGCTTTTGTAAATTTCGCTAATCGCACAATCTGTTTGCTGCAATGCGCCTTTTGATAAACCATCGGTACAATAATTAGCAAATTCCCCCGCCCATGCGAAATGAGCAAATAGCAATAAACCACTAGCCAGCAATTTGTTTATCAGTATTTTATTAATGGGCGCATTATTAATCAGTATTAAATTGAATGTTTTCATCTCGTTCTCCAAATTTCACTAGTCTGCTACTTACAATTTAAATTCAGTATATGCAGATCATTTTTGTACACAGTGACTCTAGTTACATTGGTCGCTAATTCGCAGTAATCCTGACGCATAAGCAAAAAATAGTGTGCCTAAGTAAAATCATGAATTGCAAATTTTTTGCTGATGATAGTCGTCAAACTTATCCTGAAGCCGTTTAGAGCTTATCTGCACGAAATTGGTCATCAAGCAGAAAATAAAAAACAGGAGAATTAAAATGCGTCAAACATTATTATTGGGTTTAATTGCGGCAACGATTTCAATGCCAGCTTTGGCGGATGATGATTACGAAGATCGCGCCCGCGTGATTTCGGTGACACCACAATTAGAGCGTGTGAATAGTCCACGCGAAGAATGTCGTACTGAATATGTGCGTGAAAGTTATTATGAAGCGCCACAGCGCTCATTAGGTGGCGCGATTATTGGTGGCGTTGCAGGTGGTTTGCTAGGCAACACCATTGGGCGCGGTAGTGGGCGCGTTGCAGCGGCGGCGGTTGGTGCAGGTGTTGGCGCAATAATTGGTGACCGTGTCGATAACAATCGTCAAGTCTATGGTCGCGAACGTGTGGAAACACGACCAGTAGAAAGCTGTGTAGTGGTTGATCATTGGCAAACCGTGAATGCAGGCTATTTAGTGAATTATGAATATAATGGCCGCCAATATTCAACCGTCATGGATCACGACCCAGGTCGTTTTGTGCCACTCAATGTTGCGGTGCGGTCAAATCCTTATATTTCCAATGCGCGTTATCAAGCCGCAGATTGGAATGATGATCGCAGAGGTCGTGGAAAAGCTAAAGGACACCGCAAGCAAGACCGTCGTTATTGGTAGTTAATGACAAATAATTGTTAAATAAGTAATAGTTAAACTCAAAAAGCCGCACCAATGATCCGGGGCGGCTTTTTCTTGGGCGTTGATATTTGAGTTAGGTGTTAAAATTATGTCATGCTCGATTTTATAAAAAAACTGTTTCAACCATCTGTTCCGAATGCCGCAGTTGCCTGGCAACAATCGGGAAATAAGGCTGGAAATTGGTATTGGATGTATGCTGCACCTATACATTTAGTCTTGCAACGCGATAACTTCAGTTTGGCAGAACCGGTTCCCTTAATATTGGAGCAATCAGAAATAGATTTACTAACAAAGGATTTAAACGCACATTTTGCTAGTGACAACAAACAGTTTTTTTGGCATGACGGGCAATGGTTTTTGCGCTTGCAGCAGCATCCTCAAATCAATACCACACATCCAAAATTGGTTGTTAATAAAAATATTACGCCTTTTTTGCCAACTGGAGAAGGTGCGATGGCGTGGGCAAGTTTTCAAAACGAGGTGCAAATGTTGTTGTTTTTGCACCCAATAAATGCCGCGCGCGAACTAAAGCGTTTAAGTGTTGTAAATAGTATGTGGTGTTTCGGTGGCGGGCAAATAGATGCAAATTAAAGCACGTCAATTTAGTGAGTCTACAGTTGACGCGATGACAGCCGTTGGTATAAACCCGCTACTGGCAAGGTTGTATGCAGCGCGTGGTGTAGAAACGCATAGTGAGTTGGAAATTTCTCTCAGTCAGATTATTCCGCCAGAACGATTGACCAATAATAAACATATGGCGCAATTACTAGCCGATGCGATTATCGCCAATAAAAAAATGCTGGTCATTGGTGATTATGATGCGGATGGTGCGACAGCCACGGCTGTTGCAATAAAAGGTCTGCGCCAATTTTGCCAAATACTGGACTCAAGCGCGCAAGTGGATTTTTTGGTGCCAAACCGCTTTGAATACGGCTACGGGTTGACGCCTGAAATCGTTCAACTTTCTGCACAGCAGGCACAAAAACCAGATATTTTAATCACAGTGGACAATGGAATTGCCAGCGTGGATGGCGTGCTGACGGCAAACGAATTAGGCATGCTGGTGTTGATTACCGATCATCATTTGCCGGGTAATGCTGCTCCGCCAGCGGCTTGTATTGTGAATCCGAATCAGCATGGCTGTGATTTTGCCAGCAAAAATCTGGCTGGCGTGGGGGTGATGTTTTATGTGTTATTGGCTTTGCGCGCAGAGCTTAGAACGCGAGGCGCTTTTGCCAATAAAACAGAACCGAATTTAACCGAATTGCTGGATTTAGTTGCATTGGGTACGGTAGCCGATTTGGTTAAATTGGATAGCAATAATCGAATTTTGGTAGAGCAAGGTTTGCGTAGAATTCGCGCAGGGGCTTGTAGCGCAGGCATAACGGCATTGTTGCAAATTGCCGGCAAATCCCCACAACATGTGACGGCACAAGATTTGGGTTTTTATGTAGGGCCAAGGTTGAACGCGGCTGGCAGATTAGACGATATGCGGCTAGGTATTGCCTGTTTATTGGCTGAAAACTCAGCCGATGCGATGCAAAAAGCAGAAACCTTGCAGGTGCTTAATAGTGAACGCCGCAATATTGAAGCGGATATGCAAGATAGCGCGCTAATGACCTTGGATGCGATAGATGTTGCCCAGCAGTTTAGTGTGTGTATGTTCAATACCGATTGGCATCAAGGTGTGATTGGTATTTTGGCTTCGCGATTAAAAGAGCGTTATCACCGCCCGACTATTGTGTTTGCTGAAGCAGGCGATGGTTTATTAAAAGGTTCTGGCCGCTCGATTGCCAGCTTGCATTTGCGCGATGCTTTGGACTTAATCACCAAACGCCAGCCAGATTTAATCATCAAATTTGGTGGCCACGCCATGGCGGCTGGCTTAAGTATTCAACAAGCGGATTTTGATGTTTTCCATAAAGCTTTTGAAGCTGTCGTGCGTGAATCATTAACCGATGCAGATTTGCTGGCGACCATTGAAACGGACGGCGGTTTGCAAACGAATGAAATCAATCTGGCAACAGCGCAATTGCTGTCAAAACAAGTGTGGGGACAAGGTTTTAATCAGCCTTTGTTTTTTGATGTATTTAAAATAGTTAACCAGCGCATCTTGAAAGAAAAACACTCAAAGTTATTATTAGAAAAAGACCAAAAACGCTTTGATGCGATTTATTTTAATCATCATGAAGACTTGCCTGAAAATATTACAGCTGTTTACACCTTAGAAACGAATGAATACAAAGGCTTGCAGACAGTGCAATTAATGATTAAACATGTCGAATTAACAGTGAATGAAGCATTAAAATAGAGCATGCATGGTTGATTATTGGCAGGGGAATTTAGGCAGTTTTTTGTATGTTTTTTTTAGAAAATTCAGTCTTGCGCGGTTGCAATTCGCTTTGGCGTTAAGTTGTTGTTGTGTATGCAGTCTGCAAGCTGCAGAAATAAACCACAATGTTGAAATTGCCATCACAGCAAATGTTGTGTCGGATAACGAGCAAAAACGCCTAATAGATTTGCTGGAAAAGCATCTCGACATCATTGAAAAACAGGATGATCAGCGCATTTCACTGGCGCAATGGCAGCGCCTATACTTGGAAACGCCCAAAGCCATAGCCGATTTACTCAGTACTGAAGGCTATTTTTCTGCAGAAATTCAGCCTTCACTCAAAACAGAGGGCAATGTTTCGCAAGCGCGTTTCTTCATTCATCCTGGCAAACCAGTTCTGGTCAATGTGGTCAATTTAAATTTCAGTGGCGATATTTTGCAGCAAGCGCCAGACGAAATTGCTAAACAATCGCCAACGATTGCGCAGCTAAAGCAAGATTGGTTATTGCAAGCTGGCGCGCAATTTAGGCAAGCAGACTGGAATCAAGCAAAACGCAGCCTGCTGATTGGCTTGTTAGTGAGAAAATATCCAAACGCGATGATTAAAAGCAGCAAGGCAGAAGTGAATCCAGACTCTCATTCTGTGGCTTTGCAGGTGGAAATAGACAGCGGTAAAAGCATCCAGTTTGGCGAACTACAAATTGAAGGCCTAGAGCGTTATCCCGTCAGTGTGATTGAGAATTTAAATCCGATTAAAACCGACCGCGCTTATAGCCAAGCGCGATTGCAGCTTTTTCAAGCGCGCTTAGAGGAAAGTGGTTATTTTCGAAGCGTAGAAGTGACAGCGAATACCGCATCTGCCGATGCTGACACCGCGCCTGTGAAAGTGGTCGTGCAAGAAAATCAATCGGTAAAAGTCGGCACAGGCGCTGGGTTCAGTACCAATACGGGCGCGCGTGCACAATTAACTTATGACGATTTAAATTTTTTGAACCGTGGTTGGCGCTTAACCAGCAGCTTAAAACCAGAACAGCGCGCGCAGTCATTAAGTGGTTTAATTCGGCTACCAACAGACGAGAGCGGATATCGCGATAGTATCAATGCAGGTTTGCTGCGCAGAGTGATTGAAGGCCAAATCACCACGTCCGGGCAAGCCGGCGTCAACCGCACATGGGGCCCACGCAGGCGTGAGCAAACCATAGGAACAGCTTATCTGATTGAGCGCCAAGAACTGGATGGTGCAGAATCTGCCACCAAAAAAGTCGCAACCGTTTCTTATGGCATTACATTAAGGCGTACTGATAATGACCGCAATCCAACGCGTGGTTATTTATTCAACGCTCAGTTGGCCGTTGCGCCGCTTGAAGAGCTGTCAAACGGTCGTTTTGTGCATAGCTATGTTAAAGCGCAGGGCTATTATCCAATTACCAGCTCTACACAGTTGATTACGCGCGCAGAAATTGGCGCAGTCAGCGGCAAAAATAGTGCGCCAGCCGCATTCTTATTTCGCGCCGGTGGAGATCAATCGGTGCGTGGCTATGCCTTTGAAAGTTTAGGCGTGACAGAAGGCGATGCAATCGTAGGCGGTCGTTATTTAGTCACCGGCAGTGTAGAAATAATCCAGTGGTTAACAAAGCAATGGGGCGCTGCCGCTTTTGTGGATTTTGGTAATGCAGCTAACACCATTAATGATTTAAAGCCTGTTTATGGATATGGATTAGGTGTGCGCTGGAGTAGCCCGATTGGCGCAGTTGGTGCAGATATTGCCCATGGTGAGGCAACAGGCGAATATCGTTTGCACTTTAATTTGGGCGTTGCCTTTTAATTATGAAAACAATATGTCGACATTATTTGACTGCAATATTGCTTAGCATTGGCTTGTTACTTTACACGCCAGTACAAGGTGAAATGACGATTAGCGTTACCTCTAATTTGGATACCTTAGATTACGATTTAGAAAACATCCATCTTCGCTTGGAAAAGTTGGAATCACGCTGGCAACTTTCGCCTATTGATAGCAAACTTTCTGTGGATAAATTGCGCGCGCAACGTCTTATTATAACCATGCGTTCTGCGGCAAAAAAAGCGGGTGATTCTGCATTGCCAGCAAATATTAAGTTGCCTTTCCCTATCAGCATCCAACAGGCTGAAGTGCTGGAAGTATTGATTATTACGCCAACTGAGCAACACATTTTAAACAATGTGCAGTTTGATCTGGAAGCAGATGCTAAAACGATACAGCTAAACAGCTTAAGTGTCGGTACGCCATACGGGCAAGTGGCGGCGACATTGAATCTGGGAACGACTTATCCATTTGTTTTAGCAGGGGCGGTAAGTGTCAAGCAAACTAATAACGTCAATACCAATGCTGAGCAAGTCAAATCAGGGCAGGCTGATTTAATGCCTTATGACGTAAAAGTGAATCTGTCTGGTGATTTAACACGGTTGCAATTTGATTCAACGACTGATTTTATGATGGAAAATAATCAGTTGGCGTTTGCACAAACGAACGCACAACATAAGAGTGCGGTGGCAAAAATTCATCTAACGGGCGAGCTTGGACTGACAGGAGAATATCCATTAAAAGCCAATATGCAAATTGCCGAATTTAAGCCAGAGCGTTTAGGTGCTTATCCTACCGGGCAATTCAATTTTGATTTGAATATGCTGGGTAATTTAGTACCAACAGGCAATTCTGCTGGCTTGCAGGTGCTGTTTTCTGCAAAAGATAGCTATTTACAAGTCAACAGTCAGCGTCAACCATTTATCAGCGAAGGCCAATTAACGATAATTGACGGTTATTTGCAAGATATTGATTTTAAAGCAAATATTTCCAGTAATTCATTAGCAGCTAACGGTAGCGTTGGTGCAACTGAAAGTCGGCTTGATTGGCGCGCCGATTTGCTGGACTTAAGTATTTTCGGCAACCAGTTTTCTGGTGAAGCGCGCACAAATGGAACATTGGCAGGCGCGCTTGAAAGTCTGGCATTCAATATGGATTTAGCGGCAAAAAAACTTAAATTACCCAATAATATAAAACTAGAAAAATTGGATGGAAAAGCTGAGCTACTGGCGGGAGGGTTAGGTAAAGTCGCTGTGACACTAAATGCTAGTGGATTAAAACTGGCACAAAATCCAGCATCAAATGCAGACTTTATTTTACAAGGTACACGTGCTGACCATCAGATGAAAATTCAGGCAGTTGAAACACAATCCCTTGCACTCGATTCATCAAAAGCAATGCAATTTGAAAGTACATTGCAAGGTGGTCTAGAGGCTGGGCAATGGAAAGGTTTCATCCAAACACTCAATTTAACAGGTGAAGCGCCAGTTACCTTGCAAGCGCCAGCAAAATTAAGCTTTACCGGGCAAGATATGAGTATTAAAGGGGCAATTCTGCAATTAGCCAAAGGCCGCGCGGTGATTGATGTATTGAATGCGGGCAGCAACGGATTTATCAGCAAAGGTAATTTAAGCAATCTTGCTCTCGATGACATTCCCCCAAGCTTGTTCGAATTGCCAGCTCAATTGCAGGGCAATCCTGTTTTTTCAGCTCAATGGGATATTAATGCAGTTGAAACGGCTAATGGCAACTTGATTTTTAATCTGCAATCCGGTGATTTAAACGTGTTAAGTACAGGTGGCATTACCAAGCCTTTGGGTTTGCAGAACGCCAAAGCTGAACTCAAACTGCAAAATAATCAGGTGAATTTTGTGATGCAGATTAACGGCCGACAGCTTGGTAATGTCGATGTGCAACTCAACACCATGCTCACAAAAGTTGAATCAGGCTTTGCGTTAATGGCCGATGCGCCGCTTAATATATCCAGTCATGCACAGCTCAATACATTGGCTTGGTTGCCGCTATCAGATTCGCTTGCAGATGCTTACTTGGATGGTGAATTGAGTGTGAAATTGCAAGCGGATGGCACGGTGCAAAGACCTAATTTGCGTGGTCATGCAATTGGTCAAAATCTGCAGTTTATGCTGCCTTCACAAGGTGTTGCTTTGACCGATGGAAGCTTGGATGCGGTATTTGAAAATGATGAATTAAATATCAATCAAGCAGTTTGGAAGGGCGGCGATGGCTATTTGCGCACAACGGGTACGCTAAAAATGAAAAACCAGCAGCCTGATATCGCACTAGACTGGGTGGCGGAACAATTTACTGTGATTTCTGGCACCGATAGACTGTTAATATTAAACGGCACTGGCAAAACCACTTTAGATGAAAGTGTGTTTTCAATTGCCGGCGACTTTAAAGTTGTAAAAGGGCTACTTGAATTGCCTGACGAAGACACGCCGACATTGGCGGATGACGTCATCGTGCTGGGACAGATTGACACTGTGCCTGCATCTGCATTAAAAGTTTTGTTAAGTGGTTTGCGGATTGATTTAGGTGATGATTTTAAATTGCGTGGGCGTGGCTTAGATGCGCAATTAACCGGCGCAGTCAGCTTGATGGGTTTAACGCAATATCATCCGCACGCTGAAGGCAATATTCGCGTTGTAAAAGGCACTTATATGGCTTATGGCCAAACATTAAATATTACGCGCGGCATCATTAGTTTTAGTGGTCCTATCGATAACCCTGGTCTAAATATACGCGCCATGCGCCATGCGCTACGTGACGGTAGTAGTTTGATTACCACCAATGCAGAAACCATTGCTAATACAGATGAAATTACAGGCAGCAACTTTAGCCGGACCAACGCATTTAATACGCAGACGGTGAATGCCGGAGTTGAAATTACTGGCAGTGGGCTTAACCCCAGAGTGAAGCTGGTTTCTGAACCAAATGTGCCAGATACTGAAAAATTGTCTTGGCTGGTATTAGGGCACGGCACGGATCAAGCCGGCAAAAATGATTTTGCCATGCTTTCATTGGCGGCAGGAGCGGTATTATCAAATGGTGATTCTGTGCCATTGCAGACCAAACTGGCGCGTGCCGCTGGTTTAGATGAATTTGGTTTTGGTGGCGCGGATGCAGAAAGCGCCTCATTAACTTTTGGTAAGCGACTGACGTCTAGGCTTTATCTGAGCTATGAAAAAAGCGTAAGCGGTTTGTTAGACGTAGCCAGGCTTACTTTCAACATCACCCCACGCTGGGCAATACAAGCAGAAACAGGCACAGAAAGTGCGGTAGATGCCTTGTATACATTTAGTTTTAAATAATAGTTTCTTTGTTATTTTGATGGGTTAAATAACCTGTGAATAACCAGTTTTTGAGCTCATTTTGCTGAATGAAGGCAATAACTTAACATTGACCATAGTAGCTTGCACGCGTAAAATTCGCGGCAATTCTTAAGGCAATTTATGAGTCAATCTGCACCGCAAAATCTCGCCAAAAAACTGATTGTGGCTAATTGGAAAATGCACGGTAATCTCAAGCATAATCAGACATTGCTGGCAGATTATATTGCGTCAATTTCTAATTTGAAACAATCAAAAGTAATCGTTTGCGCACCATATCCTTATCTGGCGCAACTGCAATACCTATTGCAAGAAACTGATATTGGCTGGGGCGCACAAAATGTCGCCAAAAATGATGATGGTGCATTTACTGGTGAAGTCAGCGCGGCCATGCTAAAAGATTTTGGCTGCGAATATGTGATTATCGGCCACTCAGAACGCGCAACCGCTTATTGTGAATCAGATGAAAATATCGCGCAGAAATTTCTACAGGCCAAACGTCATGGATTAACGCCTATTTTATGCGTTGGTGAAACATTAATAGAGCGCGAAGCAGGCGTGATGGAGTTGGTGGTGGGCAAACAGTTAGATACCATTATTAAGCTGCACAGCGCGGCTATTTTTGCCGATGCTATTATTTCATACGAGCCGATTTGGGCAATTGGTACGGGCTTAGCAGCCACGCCAGCACAGGCAAAAGCGATGCATCAGTTTATTCGCAATAAGATTGCAAATCTGGATAAAGATGCGGCAAGTCGCTTAAAAATCCTATATGGCGGAAGCGTAAATCCACAAAATGCGGTACAATTATTCGCTGTACCCAATATTGATGGCGGGCTGGTTGGTAAATGTTCGCTTGATGCGCAAGCATTTGAAAAAATATGCTCTGCGGCTGAATTAGCAGCTTAAATTGCTGGTTAAAAATATTAATAATCATGTGGTGATCAGGTCAGTAACCCTGATAAGTAAATACCACTTTTTGGAATGAGTTTGATGGAAAATTTAATTACAGTTGTACATGTTTTGGCGGCGGCGAGTGTTATCGGGTTAGTACTTTTGCAGCATGGTAAAGGTGCTGATATGGGCGCGGCTTTTGGTAGCGGCGCATCAGGCAGTTTATTCGGAGTAAGCGGCTCGTCAAATATTTTAAGTAAATTAACCGCCGTTTGTGTGGTTGTCTTTTTCTGCACTAGTTTAACGCTTGCCTACATGGCAAGTCATCGCGCTGGTAATAGCAGCGTAATTAAGTTGCCTGCAGCTTCATCAAAAATTAACACAGACGCCGTAAAATCAGATGCAACTAAACCACAAGAATTAGCACCAAGTGCTAGTGGCGATAGCAATGCAGGTTCAGGCAATACTGCTAAAGATGTGCCAAATTAAATTCTAGGATTGTTCGTTTAGTAGTCCTTGAGTAATTGCCGTCGTGGTGGAATTGGTAGACACGCTATCTTGAGGGGGTAGTGACGAAAGTCGTGAGAGTTCGAGTCTCTCCGTCGGCACCAGTATAAAAAATAATATCAAAGCGTAATTTGATTTTAGATTAAAAATATTTAGTTTGATAAATAAGTACAAAAAGTTAATCTAAAAAAATTAGTTAAGTTTGATTGTTTAGCCAAAAGCCAACAATCAAAAGTCCGTTACAAAACCTTGTTAGGAAGTTTCTGTGCTGGAAAATTACTTTCCAATTTTGTTGTTTATTTTAGTGGGCCTTGCAGTTGGTCTTGGGCCACTTATCATCGGTAAAATTGTTTCCCCCAGTAGGCCTGATAGCGAAAAAAACTCGCCTTACGAGTGCGGGTTTGAAGCGTTTGAAGATGCACGTATGAAGTTTGATGTGCGCTATTACCTTGTCGCTATTCTATTTATTCTGTTCGATTTAGAAATTGCATTTTTATTTCCGTGGGCAGTTGTGTTGCAAGAAATTGGCTTTGCTGGATTTCTAGCCATGATGCTGTTCTTATTCGTGCTGGTAGTTGGTTTTGTCTACGAGTGGATGAAAGGCGCGCTGGAGTGGGATTAATTATCTGTTTTAATTCATTTCAAAATGGCGACTGGCAAGGTGCTTTGCCGCGGACAGTACAATTAGTACTGCAAGGAATAAGCAGCGCCGCTACATGTGATTTTCAAATGGATGCACTATGAGCTTGGAAGGCGTTTTAGAAAAAGGTTTCGTCACCACAACGCTGGATACGGTGATTAACTACACACGTACAGGGTCCTTATGGCCGATGACTTTTGGGCTGGCATGTTGCGCAGTTGAGATGATGCATGCAGGCGCTTCGCGTTATGACCTTGATCGCTTTGGCATCGTATTTAGACCGAGTCCGAGGCAATCGGACGTGATGATAGTGGCCGGTACTTTGGTGAATAAAATGGCACCTGCTTTGCGTAAAGTGTATGACCAGATGGCAGAGCCGCGCTGGGTAATTTCGATGGGAAGTTGTGCCAATGGTGGTGGTTATTATCATTACTCTTATGCGGTTGTGCGCGGCTGTGACCGCATTGTGCCAGTAGATGTATATGTGCCAGGTTGTCCGCCAACGGCTGAAGCGTTGCTGTATGGCATTATTCAGCTGCAAAAAAAAATCCGACGCACCAACACAATCGCTAGATAGATTCAGAAACTATGTCCACCAAACTTGATCAGCTATCTGCCCAGCTAAAACTTGCACTAAGTGGGCAAATCGCGCAGTTAACTATTGCGTTAGATGAAATTACCATTGAGTGTAAGGTGGAAGACTACTTAACCGTTTGTAAAAAACTACGCGACCATGCAGAGCTCAAATTCGAGCAGTTAATCGATTTGTGTGGTGTGGATTATAGCGACTATGGTGATGGCTTGTGGCAAGGTAAGCGTTATGCCGCGGTGTTGCATTTACTGTCAGTGAGCTTAAATCAGCGCCTACGTTTGCGTGTATTTGCGCAGGATGACGATTTTCCTGTATTACCAACGCTGATAGAAATATGGCCGGCAGCTAACTGGTTTGAGCGTGAAGCGTTTGATTTGTACGGTTTGATGTTTGAAAACCATCCCGATTTACGTCGACTTTTAACCGATTATGGATTTATCGGTCATCCGTTCCGCAAAGATTTTCCTATGATTGGCAATGTAGAAATGCGCTACGATCCGGAGCAACAGCGCGTTATTTACCAGCCTGTTACGATTGAGATGCGCAACAATGTGCCGCGAGTGATTCGCGATGAAGGTTCGCATGGTT
>JAZKEJ010000170.1:0-2173 GCA_040387095.1 Pseudomonadota bacterium
TAGAATCAAAGAATCCACGAACATTGGTACGCGTTCTGAATGCAGAGCCAGCATATACATTACTGTTTAAGTCAAACTCTTTTAATAATGTGCCTAGTGATGTAGTAAAAGACTTGTTGATGTCAGCCAAGCTTGATTGCAGGCCAATATCTTTTTTGCCTAATTTAGCTGTACCACCTGAATATTCAGTGCCGTTAAAGTTGCCGCTAGCTTGTGAGCCGACTAATGGAATCTTCTTTCCGCCGAATAACCCACCGATAGCGCCGCCTAAGAATGAACCGATTGCGCCGCCGATGCCAGGAGCGACCAGGTTGCCTATGAAAGCGCCAGCACCTTGAAATGCCGCGCCTTTTAAATCGCCTTTCAATAATGATAAAGCAGCGCCAGAATAAGCTAATGCAGACGATATTGCACTTGCATTTTGACCTAAAAACCCACCAATCGTATCACCAAGCCCACCGTTTCCAGTTGAAAGAAATGTTCCTAGCTTTTCGATAGAGCCAACTATATTGCCGTTGATAGAGTTTAATCCGTCTTTAAAAGAACTAAATAAGCCGGTTATGCCGCCACCACTGCCGCCGCTTGCTAACGCTTCAGGGCTAAACACGGCCCCTAATCCACTGGCAGATACTAAAGCCTCAATACGTGGGCGCAGAATTAGTGTTTGAAACGCATTAATAACAGTGTCACGGAAGTTTTTAAGGAATGATTTGCCAGATTCAAAGCCTCTAAATAACGCATCAGTAAGTGAACGGCTAAAGTCATCGTTAGCGCGTTTTTGTTCGCGTAGCAACTCTTCCTGTTGCCGACTTTCTTCCGCAAAGCGTTCGTCACTAGCGCGTGACAATAACTCCATGTTTTTTAGCTTGCCTTCGTATATGTCCTTCTCGTTTTTAACTTGGGTATCATATTCAAAGGTTTGCTCTTGCAACCAATCTTTGCGTTCTTGAACGCTGTATTTTTCGCGTTCTTCGGCTAGCTTTTTAATGGCATCTTGTTCGGCTTTATTCCTTATTTTGGCCTCTGCCGCCGCCGCTTTTCTTGCCGCCTCACGCTCTGCTGCTAACTTAGCTTCTGCTTCTGCGCCTTTGTAATCTAAAACCTTAGGCGCTTCATTTGGGCTAACATAAGGGCTAGCTTTCAAAGCGTCACGAGCGGATTTTAAATCTTTTAAAGCTGCTGTTTCATCTTGCAATATAGTTAATTGGTCGTTTAAGTCGCGCACATCACCAAAGATAAAATCATTAATTTTGTTTGCTGTTGTTGGTTTTGATAATGCATCTCTTGTTTTCTTTAAATCAATAAAGTCTTTTTCGCGCTTTGCAATTTCTTTGTCGTAATCTTTCTCTTCAATGCCGCCAACACTAGAAAATGCTGACCTAAATTTCAGTATCTGATTAACTTTAGTAATAAATTTATCTAAGACAGGCAACATTGATGTTGTTATAGTCGTGACTAACTCACTAAACTTAACTTCTAACGCGCCTAAATCATCCTTGAATTTAGCGGCCTTTGCTGCCGATTCCGCGCTTGAGCCTGTTACTTTATCAATAGCGCCAGCCGCATCATTCATGTAAGGCAAAAGCTCAACACCAGATTTGCCAAACAAATCGGTTGCAAGGGCTGCTTTGCCTGCACCATCTTTATAATCTTGCAAGCGTTTAGCAACTTCAACGAATACCTGTGAAGGGTCGTTATTCTTTACGAACTGTTGCGATATTCCAATAGCATTTAATGCTTTAGTTGTTTTACCACCAGCATCATCAATACCAGCAAGCCCTTTAGCTAACTTTCCAATAGCCACATCAACAGCGCCAAAATCTTGACCGAACTGAACCGCTATTTTTTGAAGCTTAGATAAATTCTCTACGCTTGATCCTGTCTTTTGTGCAACATCATCTAGCCTTGCTAGCGTATCTATTGCCTTATTAACTTGTCCACTTAGCGCTGCAAAAGTTACCCCTACGCCCAATCCTAGTAATAGATTTTGAGCGCTAGATACAGACTTGCTAATTCGGTTCATTGCGCCATCGACTGATCGCGTTGCTTTATCAAGGTCTGATTGCAAGCGCGCAATATTGGCTAAAAGCTGGATTTCAAGTTGTCCGATAACTGATCCCATTTTTATCCTTTAGTTTTGCTGAATATTTCTATTGCAATGCTGTCTATCAGC
>JAZKEJ010000171.1:0-1670 GCA_040387095.1 Pseudomonadota bacterium
ATCAGATGTTCTAAATTAGTCATGCGATATTTTAACTTAAAGTAATGTGTTTGTTGGTGTTTAACTGATTGATTATGAATAAATATTTTAAATATACGACCAATTGCTTAACCATTGAATATTCACCCATAAAAAAAGAGGCCGTAGCCTCTTTTTTAATTTTCAAACTGATTAAAGCAACTCTTAAGCCGCTAAACCAGCTTTTGCTAGGTCAACAAATTTTGCAAATGCCGCTTTGTCGAATACCGCTAAATCTGCTAATACTTTGCGATCCACTTCAATAGAAGCTTTTTTCAAGCCATTCATGAAGCGGCTGTAAGTTAAACCTAACTCACGCGCACCTGCGTTAATACGTGCAATCCATAGTGTACGGAATTGACGTTTTTTCTGACGACGGTCACGGTATGCGTATTGACCAGCCTTCATTACCGCTTGCTTGGCAACGCGATAAACGTTTTTACGACGACCGCGATAACCTTTAGCGGCGTTTAATACTTTTTTATGTCTTGCGCGAGCGATGACACCACGTTTTACTCTAGGCATATCGGTCTCCTTATTGTGTTGGCATCATGGCGCGAACGCGTTTGATGTCAGTTGGTGAGATGATCGAAGTGCCACGTAGCTTACGTTTTTGCTTAGTGGTTTTCTTGGTTAGGATATGACGTAAATGTGAGTGCGTACGCTTCACTTTACCGTTACCTAAGAACTTAAAGCGCTTTTTGGCGCTGCTCTTTGTTTTCATTTTTGGCATTTTTTTCTCCTTTGAGAGTTGTTAAGAGTGCCTAGGCATGCCATTTCGCCGTATCACTCAGAAAAATCTTAATTATTCAGTTGCCGCTGCTTCTGTTTTTTCAGCAGGTTTTGCTACTTTTGCTGGTTTAGCAACTACTTTTTCTACTTTTTTAGGTGCTAACACCATCACCATTTGGCGGCCTTCCATTTTAGGAAACTGCTCGACCACTGCATGCTCTTGCAAATCTGCTTCTACACGCCTTAATAGTGCCAAACCAAATTCTTGGTGCGTAATCTCGCGGCCTCTAAAGCGCAGCGTGATTTTCGCTTTATCGCCTTCACCCAGAAAGCGGATGATATTACGTACTTTAATGTTGTAATCGCCATCATCCGTACCCGGACGAAACTTAATTTCTTTGATAACGACTTGTTTTTGCTTGAGTTTTTGCTCATGCTGACGCTTGCTTTCAGCGTATTTGAACTTACCGTAATCCATCAACCTGCACACTGGTGGCGTGGCGTTTGGTGCGATTTCCACCAAATCAATATCCGCTTCTTCTGCCTTCGCAAAAGCCTCGCGTAGACTTACAATGCCTAATGGCTCGCCTTCTACTCCCACCAAACGAACTTCGGGCGCGGTAATATCCCCGTTAATTCGCGTATCTTTATCTTGTGCTATTGCTGTCTCCTAATCAAAAAAATTAAACCGCGCTACCTTGAAAGTTTAGCTTAAACCTTTGTTTCTACTTCTGCTTTTAACCGAGCAATTAGTTCGGCAATCGGCATAGAACCTAGGTCTTCACCTTTTCTGGTACGCACGGCCACATGTCCTGCTTGCATTTCGCGCTCACCTGCAATAAGCAAGTAAGGCATTTTCTGCATCGAATGTTCGCGTATTTTATAGGTAATCTTCTCATTTCTCAAGTCAAAATCGCATC
>JAZKEJ010000172.1:0-2764 GCA_040387095.1 Pseudomonadota bacterium
GCTTGGCTGATCCGCGCGCGCAAACCATGGCGCTGGAAGCATGGCAGATTTATGAGCGCTTGGGTTCGCCAGAGGGTGAATTGGCGCTAGCCAATATGGTGATTTACTTGGCTGTTGCGCCTAAAAGTAATGCGGCTTATAACGCCTACAATCAGGCAAAAGCGTTTGTCGCGCAGGATAAATCGCGGCCAGTTCCTTTACACTTAAGAAACGCGCCGACCAAATTGATGAAAGCACTGGATTACGGCAAAGAATATCGCTACGCGCACAATGAGCCAGAAGCGTATGCGGCAGGCGAGCAGTATTTTCCAGATGAATTAGAACAAGAAAATAAAGTGCCGCAATTTTATATGCCCACACCACGCGGCTTAGAAGGTAAAATTGCCGAAAAATTGAAGCATCTAAAAGAACTCGACCAACAACATTTAAACAGTAAAGCAAAGAAATAATTATGTTAGATATTCAAGCATTAAGAAACGATTTAGATGGCGTAGTTAAGCACTTAAAAAAGCGAGGTTTTGAATTTGATTCAGCCGCGTTTTCTGCTTTAGAGCAAGAACGCAAAGCCGTACAAACGCGCACCCAAGAACTGCAGGCCAAACGCAATAACACCTCCAAACAAATTGGAATCGCTAAATCAAAAGGTGAAGATGTTAGCGCAATATTGACAGAAGTTGCTGGTTTGGGTGAGGCGTTAAAAGCTGATGAAACTTTATTAGAAGACTTACAAATACAGTTGCAAAACGTTTTATTGAATGTGCCTAATTTGCCGCATGACAGCGTGCCTCAAGGAAAATCAGAAGTCGATAACGTAGAAGTGCGCAAGATTGGTATGCCTCGCAGTTTTGATTTTGAAATTAAAGATCATACCGATGTTGGTACGCCATTAGGTTTAGATTTTGATACAGGCATTAAGCTTTCAGGTACACGTTTCACTTTTATGCGTGGCGGTATCGCTAAACTGCATCGTGCGTTGGCACATTTTATGTTGGATACACAAACGGAACAGCATGGTTATGAGGAATGTTATACGCCATATTTGGTTAATGCAAAGACATTAATTGGTACTGGTCAACTACCTAAATTTGAAGATGATTTGTTTGCTATTGGTAAGGCTGGATTACAAGTTGCGGCTTACGGAGGCGAATATACAATTGAACAAATTGAAAAAATTGAAGCAGAAAAGCTACCTAAACTTTATTTGATTCCCACCTCTGAAGTCACGCTTACCAATACTGTTCGCGATGAAATCGTGCCTTTAGAATCCTTACCAATCAAACTGACTGCACATACACCGTGTTTCCGTTCTGAAGCAGGTTCTTACGGACGCGATACCAAAGGCATGATTCGCCAGCACCAATTTGATAAAGTGGAAATGGTGCAAATTGTGCATCCAAGCAAAAGCTATGAGGCTTTGGAAGAGATGGTCGGGCATGCGGAAAATATCCTAAAAGCGCTTGAATTGCCGTATCGTGTAGTTTCGCTTTGTACTGGCGATATGGGTTTTGGCGCGGCTAAAACTTATGATTTAGAAGTGTGGCTACCTGCGCAGAATACCTATCGCGAAATCTCTTCTGTGTCTAATTGCGAGGCGTTTCAAGCACGGCGTTTGCAAGCTCGTTTTAGAAATGAGCAAGGCAAAACGGAGTTTGTACATACGCTGAATGGTTCTGGTTTGGCAGTAGGGCGCACATTGGTGGCGGTGTTAGAGAATTATCAAAATGCCGACGGTAGTGTGACGATTCCGAAAGTGTTGCAGCCTTATATGCATAATCTGCAAGTCATTAAACCTGCCTGATTAAATTCACTTTAACCAAATATTAATCCTCAAAAATTACACTAAAAAAGTGTTAATTTTTGAGGGTTAACTTTTAAAAACTGATATGGCTTAATTAATCGGCGCTGGCAATTTTGTATTTGTCCTGCGTATCGTCATAACTCGGTTCAAAGCGCGCCAAAATATTATAATAGCTGCGAATCGATTCCACAAAAATCACTGGCGCGCCACCGCTGGCGTAGCCATATTTTGCATTCACATAATAAGTCGGGTCATTCAGCATCACTAAGGTTTTTTTCACATCCGCCCAACGGTCGGGATTCATATTCAAACGCTGCGCCAGCACGCGCGCATCTTCGACATGCGCATAACCAATATTGTATGAAGCCAAAGCCATATAAGTGCGGTCAGGCTCTGGCACGCGGTCAGGAATGGTGTCTTTTAGCAAATTGATATATTTGGCGCCAGCCGGAATGCTTTGCTTGGGGTCTAATCTATCGCTAACTTTCATCAAATCGGCGGTGCTTTCCGTCAACATCATCAGGCCGCGCACGTTGGTGGGTGATGTATTAAACGTATCCCAGTGCGATTCCTGATAACTGATAGCTGCGATTAAGCGCCAATCCAAACCAGTAATTTCTTGCGCCTGCTGAAAAAGCCGTTTGTATTTGGGCAGCAAAGTGTGGCTGCGAATGATAAAAGCCTTCACATCCACAGGCTTTAAACGCTTGGCATTGCCATGGTAACGGTCAATTAAATTACGCAATATACCGTTTTTTTTAATCTTACTCAGGAAAGCATTCACTTTTTGTTGAAGTTCAGGATTCACGTTTTTAGGCAGCGCCCATGCGATCTTTTCGGGTTCGCCTATAGCAAACGCAACACCTAGGTTTGGATAATAATTCTGCATAATCGATACCAAGTGGCTATCCGCAATGGTGAAATCGATTTCGCCGTGGGCTAAATCCTGCAGTAATTGTTCTGAGC
>JAZKEJ010000173.1:0-6170 GCA_040387095.1 Pseudomonadota bacterium
TTTAAATAAAGAAAGGAAATTATGTCTACCGCAACACTCACCTCTAAAGGACAAATCACTATTCCTGCTCCTGTAAGAGCATCTTTAGGATTAAAAATCGGCAGTAGAATTGAGTTTGTAGCAACACAAGACGGGCAATACTTAATGATTGCCGCCAATAAACCGGTGCAAGCATTAAAAGGTTTATTGCGTAAACCCAATACGCCGATTACGATTGAACAGATGAATCAGGTAATTGCACTAGGTGGTAGCAAGCTGTGATTGGTATAGATACGAATGTTTTAGTGCGCTATATTGCGCAAGATGACGCTAATCAATCTCAAAAAGCTACGCAATTAATTGAATCGCTATCGGCTGAAATGCCTGGGTTTGTAACGCTGATTTCTGTTGTTGAACTTATTTGGGTGATGCAAGGTTGCTATAAAGCGACAAAAACAGAGTGTGCTGCCATATTACAAACGCTTTTACGTACTAGCGAAATATTGCTAGAAAATGCTGAGCTTATTGCGCAGGCTTTAAATAGTTATAATTTATCGAATGCTGATTTCGCTGATTGCTTGATTGTAAGCTGTGCCAATCATGCAAAATGTTCTGGTGTGATGACTTTTGATAAAAATGCAGCGAATACTGCAGGTATGCTTTTAATTGAATAGTCAATAATCTAAAAGTAGTTAGGAATTGCTACTTCGCGTCCCGCCTTCTAACACTTCAGCCTTTAAACCACATTGCGCCAAAATAAATGCTGCAGCACTGCTGCGACGGCCTGTTTGGCAATACACAATGTAATTTTTTGTTTGGTCTAAGTCTTGTGCAAAGCTGCGTAACTCGTGCAAAGGTGCGTTAATTGCGCCATCAATATGTTCATGTTTATATTCTGATGGAAAGCGCACGTCTATCCACACTGCGTTGCCACTGGCTACTTTTTCATCAGCAGTTTGTTTGTTAATGCAGTTAACAATAGGCGCTTTTAATAATTCAATAAAATCTTGTTTCTGTAAACGCAGCAGTTTTCCATTGGTTTTCATGGCAACGGTTGCATTGCGTTTATTGTCTGATGCCAGCGCTTCTTCGCCAAAACCTGCGCCTGTGGAGATTTCTGCCAAGATAACCGGCGGCTGGCTGATATCAGTAATACGGCTAACCACTGCGGTGCCTTGCTGAATCAGATAGTAGTAATCGCCTTCTTGCCCCTGCCTAATAATGATTTGATTGGCCTGTACCTCTAGCACTGTCATACGCTCAAACATGGCCTCGATATTTGCAGGCGGCAATCGATTAAAAATACCATTACGCACCTGAAAAGCATGAAAACTGGCAGCATCTAACTGTGGGTTATTTTGCTGGGCGTTATCTTGTTGTCCCTTATCTTGTTGTCCGCTATTTTGCGCAGTATTGGTTTGTGATTTAACCTGCGCTGGCGGATAGCCTGATAACTGATCCCAAGTCATCATAATATCCAGTAAATCTAAATCGATGCGCACAATTTCGATTGGCGTTAATGCAATGGTATCTTTAATTTCTAAACGTTCGGTATCCAATGGATGTTTAGCTGCATCAGTACCTGCGCGTAAAATCACCTTATGACCATTTTGATAGCGAACACCTAAATCGCCTTTAACCAGATATAAGGCTTGCGTGGTGATATTCATGCGAGTCGGGTCTAAATCTTTGCTCACCTGTTCTACAATACACAGCGCTGCAAGTTCTTCTAAACGATTAGGTGATAATCTGGCGATTGGCTCAAAACGCGACAGCAGCGTTTTGCTGATCGGCAAGCCGGCCGACTGATTAGGCGCTAAATTGTTTGTTTGCATGATGTATGTTTAAAATCGCTTACAGATTAAATATTTGCTGGTGTTGCAATGCTACACAGTGCTGGGTTTTTGGATTTGCGGTAATTTCTTGCATAATCGTGCTGTCTTCACCCGGTTTAAGATGTGTAATATAAACTCCTGGCTGTGCGTGCATATGCGCCAACTCTTCTGCCAAACTGGCAGGGCATAAATGTTTTGAAAGCGCTGCTAAATCGCGCTCTGCATTGCTAAAGGCGGTTTCTATAATCAACACTTTTAAATTATCAATCTGATTCACATTATGCCAAAAATCAGCACTGCCTGCTGTGTCACCGGTAAATACCAAGCTATTTTCTCCACTATCAATTTGATAGCCAACTGCAGGAATCACATGATTAGCTGGCACAGCAGTAATGGTTTTGCCGTCGATTTTTATGCCGTTTCCAACAGTGATTTCATTGTATTGTAAAAATGGCGTATCAACATCAGGTATAGCATTAAAGTTTGGCCAAATCAGCCAGTTAAAAATATGTTGTTTAAGGATGTTAATCGCTTCAAGCGTAGCATGCACGGTAATTGGCTCGCTACGTAAACCCATAACGGTATCTAATAATAACGGAATAGACACGATATGGTCTAGATGCGTATGCGTGACAAAAATATGGTTAATTTTAAGAAGCGCTTCTAGCGACAAATCGCCTACACCTGTTCCCGCATCGATTAATACATCATCATCGACCAATAATGCAGTAGTGCGCATATTGCCGCCAATTCCACCGCTACAACCGAGTATTTTTATTTGCATTTGATTTAATTATTTTCCTATACGTCGCTGTTTTTAAACAATTTTCTGGATTTAGATTTAACTTAACCATTGATTTTTCCTAATAATTGCATTAACTAAAAATACCATTGCAATTGACGTATAGCGACGCTTGCGTAAATGCCATCACGTTACGATTATTGTGTATGATTTGCGTCAAAGCTGTCAAAAATTCATGCATTATTGAGGTGATTAAGCAGGTTAAGTGCTGTTAAAATAGGTATTAGCAATAAATCTGCCAACAACTTAATAGGCGCTTTGCTGTGTATTCTTAATTAATATTGCCTATTTGTATTTGTTAAGCCAAGTATGCTCAAAGTGAAAAAATAAATGACAAAGTGATGATGATTTAAATGACCGAACTTCCAATAGAAATATCAACAACTGAAACGGTTAACGCAAGCGTGATTTGGTTACACGGATTAGGCGCAGACGGCAACGATTTTGTGCCCGTGGTAAAAATGCTTAACTTACCAAATGTGCGCTTTATTTTGCCACATGCACCCTACCGAAAAATTACACGCAACAACGGTTACGAAATGCGCGCTTGGTATGATATTTACGGCTTAACACCCATCAGCCGCGAAGACGCAACAGGCATTCAGGAAAGCCAGTCACAAATAGAAAGTTTGATTGCAAAGGAAATCAGTCTTGGCGTGCCAGCAAATCGCATTGTGCTGGCAGGCTTTTCGCAAGGCGGTGCAGTCGCACTGCACACCGCACTCCGTTATACACAAACGCTGGCTGGCGTAATTGCACTCTCGACTTACTTACCATTAAGAGCCAATTTGACAACGGAAAAAAGCGCCGCCAATCAACAAACACCTATTTTTATGGCACATGGCAGCGATGATGCGGTGATTACCTTGGAAACCTGTCAATTATCATTAAACTTGCTGCAAGCAGAACATTACACAATAAACTGGCGCGAATACGCAATGGAACATTCGGTTTGCGCGCAGGAGATTGAGGACATCAGGCAGTTTTTATTAACCGTTATAAAACAATAACTTTTAAGTGTAAAAATGCATTAAGTTTGTCATAATTGTCAATTAGATGCGTTTTTAATCCCGCAACAATCATTAGTTTTGTTAAAATCGGGCTCATAGCCGCACCTTTTTTTACTTAAATAGCGATACAAAAAACCCATTCAAAATGATTCCATTTAAACATGAAACAATCTAAATCGGCTGCCCCAGCAAACGACGGCATTAGCTTTGAGCAGGCGATTGTTGAGCTTGAAACGATTGTAAGCCAAATGGAGCTAGGTAATTTGGCATTGGATGAGTCATTTAATGCGTATAAACGTGGGGCAGAATTATTGAAAATCTGTCAACAATCTTTAAATAATGTAGAGCAACAAGTGCGCGTGTTGACCGATGCGCAGAAACTGGCATCTTTTGAACCGAGTGATGAGCAATAACGCCATGGCGTTTCATACTAACAACCAGCCTGATTCTATTTCGCAAGGTGGTCCAAAATTATCATGACCGAACTTAATCTAGATCAAAAAGAGTCGTTTGAGATATGGGCTACCAGTCTGCAAGCGCGCATGGAAGGCGTGCTGGATGCGCACATGCCGTCGGCTACAACATTACCGACAAAATTACATGAAGCGATGCGTTATTCCGTATTGGGTGGCGGCAAGCGTGTACGTGCGCTGTTGGCTTATGCTGCTGGCGAATTTTGTGGTGCAAAATTATCTACTATTGACCTGCCGGCGGCATCAGTCGAATTAATTCATGCCTTTTCATTAGTGCACGATGACATGCCTTGCATGGACGACGATGATCTGCGTCGCGGTAAATTATCGACCCATAAAAAATATGGCGATGCTATCGCATTATTGGTGGGTGATGCATTGCAAAGTTTGGCGTTTCAATTAATTTCACAGGAAAAATCACTTAAGAACGCAACGCAAAAACTGCAAATGCTACATATATTAGCGCTTGCAAGCGGCTCCCGCGGCATGGCTGGTGGACAAGCCATTGATTTAGAAAGTATCGGCATTCCACTTACACGTGAAGAACTAGAACAAATGCACATTCACAAAACCGGTGCGTTAATCCGCGCAGCAGCTTTATTAGGCGCTTACAGCAGCCAAGTGGATGACGAGGAAAAATTAAAAGCAATCGATCATTTTGCCAAGGCGATCGGTTTGGCCTTTCAAGTGGTCGATGATATTCTGGATGCGGAATCAGACACCAAAACTTTAGGCAAAACGGCTGGAAAAGATGCACAACATAATAAATCTACTTATGTCACTATTTTGGGATTGTCCGAAGCCAAACAGTTAGCTACCGAGTTGCACGCAAATGCCATGGCGGCACTGTCTTATTATGGCCGCGAAGCTGATTTATTAAGGCAATTAGCCAACTTCATTACCCATCGTAGTTTTTAACTACCGTTCGCTTTAAACGATCATTGACTATGCTTAATCTGTTAGATTCCATTCAATCGCCTGACGATTTGCGCAAATTAAACCGCGACGAATTGGCGACTTTAGCTAAGCAATTGCGCACATTCTTAGTGGAAAGCGTTGCCAAAACAGGTGGCCATTTAGCTTCTAACCTAGGTGTGGTAGAACTCACTATTGCGCTACATTATGTATTTAATACGCCAGATGACCGCTTGGTTTGGGATGTTGGCCACCAAACTTATCCGCACAAAATACTCACTGGCCGTCGCGAAGCGATGGAAAATTTACGCAAGCCAAACGGCATTGCTGGCTTTCCGCGTCGAAGCGAAAGCCAGTATGACACTTTCGGCACAGGTCATTCCAGCACTTCAATCTCGGCTGCCTTGGGCATGGCAATTGCCGCGCGGCAATCGGGGTTAGATAGACGCAGCGTGGCAATTATCGGCGATGGTGCGATGACTGCAGGCATGGCGTTTGAGGCATTGAACAATGCAGGCGATATGGATGCCAATTTATTAGTGATTTTAAATGACAACGACATGAGCATTTCTAATAATGTCGGTGCACTTAACAATTATCTGGCACGATTATTATCCGGCCGTTTTTACGATAGCGTGCGTAAAAGCGGTAAAAAAGTATTGGGCGTGATGCCGCCGCCAGTTAAAGAATTTGCTAAACGTGCCGAAGAACATGCCAAAGGCATGGTAACGCCAGGCACGTTGTTTGAAGAGTTTGGTTTTAATTATATTGGCCCAATCGATGGGCATGATTTGCCCGTTTTACTGGATACGCTTGCCAATATTCGCGAGTTAAAAGGCATGCAGTTTCTGCATGTAGTCACGCAAAAAGGCAAAGGTTTTGAGCCCGCCGAGGATAACCCCAACAAGTATCATGGCGTGAGTAAATTTGACCCTTGCAATGGCATTGCTGCCAGCACTTCACACGCAAAAACATATACGCAGGTTTTCGGCGAATGGCTGGTGGATATGGCGGATGCAGATAGCCAGTTAGTCGCGATTACGCCAGCCATGTGCGATGGCAGCGGACTAAACGTTTTCGCCGAAAAATATCCTAAACGCTATTTTGATGTAGGTATTGCAGAACAGCATGCATTAACTTTTGCCGCAGGTTTGGC
>JAZKEJ010000173.1:6270-8629 GCA_040387095.1 Pseudomonadota bacterium
CAGTAAAAAAATCGCCATTTTAAGCTTCGGCAGCATGTTAACTCCTAGCTTAGCAGCGGCAGAAAAACTGGATGCAACTGTTGCTAATATGCGCTTTGTAAAACCGCTTGATATTACATTGATACAGCAGTTAGCCAGCACGCATGATTTGATTGTCACCGCAGAAGAAAATGCGCTAATGGGTGGCGCAGGCTCAGCTGTATTAGAAGCAATGCAAAACATGCATTTAGAAAACCCTACATTATGTTTAGGTTTGCCTGATAGGTTTATTGAACACGGCGTACATGAATCCATGCTGGCAGAATGCGGATTAGATGCAGCCGGCATTATTAGTGCCATTCAATTGAAACTTAATATTAAAAATTAAGCCATAAATACTGCTAAGACTTGATTTAATGCGTTTCATCTCAATATCAAGCATATTAGTAATTGATTAAAATAGTTTACTCATTTGCGCAAGCGAGTAAACTTAATGTTAAATTGATGTTCAATACTAGCCTCAAATTTAATGTTGCGCCAATTTGGAGTACCCCTAAAAAATGAACTTACCCCTACCAGATGTTGCAAGCACCCACATTGAAGATACACAAAACTTGCATGACGTGCGCCACCTAGACATCAATAAAGTGGGCATCAAATCCATTCGTCACCCAGTTGTTGTCAAAGATAAAAGTGGCGGCGAACAAAGCACTGTGGCTGTTTTTGATATGTACGTGCATCTGCCACATAATTTCAAAGGCACGCATATGTCGCGTTTTATTGAGATTCTCAATACAAACGAACACGCCATCTCCATTGAATCATTCGAGTCAATTTTACGTGAAATGGTACAACGTCTTGAAGCAGAATCTGGCTATGTAGAAATGCGTTTTCCGTATTTCGTCAATAAGTCTGCGCCAATTTCTGGTGTAAAAAGCTTGCTGGATTATGACGTCACTTTTATCGGTGAAATCAACCATGGCAAGTTTGATATCACAGTCAAAGTGTTAGTCCCTGTGACCAGCCTTTGCCCGTGCAGCAAAAAAATATCCGATTATGGCGCGCATAATCAACGCAGCCACGTCACGGTCACGGCATTGATTAATGACTTTATCTGGATTGAAGACATTATCAGCCTGGTTGAAAAACAAGCATCCTGCGAATTATATGGCTTGCTGAAACGCCCAGATGAGAAATTTGTTACCGAACGTGCTTATGACAACCCAAAATTTGTTGAAGACATGGTGCGCGATGTCGCCACGCAATTAAATAATGAAAAACGTATTGATAAGTTTGTGGTGGAATCTGAAAATTTTGAAAGCATTCACAACCACAGTGCCTATGCTTTGATTGAGAATGACAAACGCATTAAATAAGCTTTTAGAAATCTTAATAAAAAAACGGGCTTAATAGCCCGTTTTTTTATTGCTTAGAATATTTAATTAACGACCAATTTAATATTTTTTCGTCAGCGTCATAATCGAATTATCGCGCTTCATTTGTACGCGATTCAAAGCAGACATACCCAATAATACATAAGGTGGAGATCCGCCTTCATGTATTACCGCTTCTACATTATTTAAAATAATCGTGCCGATTTTCAATGTATTCAATTTGACCAAATAAGCGCCCACCTCGCCATTCGCAGTAGAAAGCAATACCTTTTCGCCATTTTCGTAATCGATTTTGGCAAACTTCGCATCGCCACTATTCATGGCAACCGAGCTTGCACCTGTATCTACTACGTATTTTAGCGATGCACCGTTAATATTCAAATTGCCATAAAAATGGCCGCGGCTATCCGCATATAAATTCACCGGCGAATTCACGTCAGAACCACTAGTAGCAGCAACCGATACCGCCTGACCCATTTTAAGGACTTGGCGCTTACCCTCAATCATAAAAGTTGCCGATTCACTATCAGCTGAAATGAGTTTAACGCCGTTTTTAGTTTGTCCTGCGCTCAGGCTTTGCGGGCTACCGCCGTTAATGGTGACAACCGCTTTATTGCTGAATAAGCCGACGACATTGACTAGCGTATTAGCCCATACGCTTACACAGAACATACTCCAAATTAAGACTAGCAGCGCTCTTAGTAGAAATTCGGGTAATCTAGATACACTTAAGTTAACCATCATATTCCTTCAATTTTCTATCCAAACATGCCAGCACGTGCGTGCGTTTTTGCCAGTTTCAATCCCCATGCTATGACGATAAAACCTGCCAGCGGAAACATCGCCGCCAATAGAAATGTATTCTCACCGCCTAAAAATTGCAAGGCATATCCACCGGCAAGACCGCCAACTGTTCCACCTACACCATACGCCACACTATTATAGATAGCTTGGCCTTTTGCTTGATGGCGCCCATTAAAAAACTG
>JAZKEJ010000174.1:0-9920 GCA_040387095.1 Pseudomonadota bacterium
TTAATTCAACGCTTGAAATTTCTTTTGCAGCCAACATCTGGCTCATTTTTTTCAGGCTACTGTTTATCATTTTTATTCTATTCGATCACTTTTGGTACTAAATATAAACCACTATCTACCGCGCGTTCAGTTGAGTCATTACCCAAAATCGGCGCATTGATTTGAAAGGCTTCGCGCTGATTTGTTGCCGTGATCACATCTTCTCTTAATCTTTGTGTGACATCTTGAGAATGCGACATTGGGGTGATACCGGTGGTGTCAACCGCCTGCATTTGCTCGATTAAGCTTAAAATACCAGTGAGTTTTATGAGTGTTTGATTGGCTTCTTGTTCGCTAATTTCTAAGCGCGCCAAATGTGCAATCCGTTTAATATCGGTGATGTTAAGAGCCATGACAACTATTCAATTTGAAAATTTAAGGAATTAATTAAATAATATTTAAAAGTTTGAAGTTTGTTTGGCACAAACTCCCACAATAAACTTTGTAATAAACTTCAAGTACAACTTAATATTAGCTGTAATTTACGTTATTATACCTTGTTTTAAAGCATGCTTTAAGTTGCATCGGCGACTGGTGTGGCACGACACAAAAACACAGGATAAACAATATGATTGGTTTTATAAACAGTTACTTTTCTAATGATTTAGCCATTGATTTAGGTACCGCGAATACATTAATCTACGCTCGTGGCAGAGGCATTGTACTAAATGAGCCATCAGTTGTGGCGATTCGTACCGAAGGCGGTCCAAACGGCAAAAAAGTATTGCTGGCAGTAGGCTCAGATGCCAAAGGCATGCTTGGTCGCGCACCAGCCAATATTCAAGCGATTCGCCCGATGAAAGATGGCGTTATTGCCGACTTCACCATTACTGAGCAAATGCTCAAATATTTCATTCGTAAAGTACACGAATCACGCTGGTTTTCACCTAGCCCACGTATCATTATTTGCGTACCGGTAGGTTCTACCCAAGTAGAGCGCCGCGCCATTAAAGAATCTGCCGAACGCGCAGGTGCCAAACAAGTATTTTTGATTGAAGAACCGATGGCAGCGGCAATTGGCGCTGATATGCCGGTAGCAGAAGCGACTGGCTCAATGGTAGTAGACATTGGTGGCGGTACAACTGAAGTGGGTGTGATTTCATTAGGCGGCATTGTGTACGCAAAATCAGAGCGCGTTGGTGGCGATAAGTTTGACCAAGCGATTATTGATTACATTCGCCGCAATTACGGCATGCAAATTTCTGAGCCGACTGCGGAAGCGATTAAGAAAAGAATCGGCTCGGCTTTTCCAGGATCAGAAGTGTTAGAAATGGAAGTCACAGGCCGCAACTTGGCAGAAGGTTTGCCACGCAAATTCACTATTTCCAGCAATGAGATTTTAGAAGCATTAACTGAACCATTGAATTCAATTGTGGGCGCAGTAAAAGGTGCTTTAGAGCAAACACCGCCTGAACTGGGTGCAGACATTGCTGAAAAAGGCATGGTATTAACCGGCGGTGGCGCGTTGTTGCGTGATCTAGATCGTTTGTTAGTAGAAGAAACCGGTTTGCCTGTGATTGTGGCAGAAGATCCACTGACTTGCGTTGCGCGTGGCTGTGGCCGAGCATTGGAAGAAATGGACAAGTTAGGCAACGTATTTGCGAATGAGTAATTTATCGTCACTAATCAATAATTTTTAATCAAATACATGTGTTGGCATGCTTAAAGGTGTTCATCAAAAGCTAGATCCTCAACAAACTCCAGCTTTTTTCGTCCGCGGTGCTAGCGCGTTTTCACGCACGGTATTTTTTTGTGCACTTTCGATTAGTTTTATGGCAATCGATGCGCGCTTAAACTACCTTTCACAAGTGCGCCAAGGCTTCATTGCCGCGTTGCATCCTTTAGAAATGATTGCCAATGCACCAAGCAACTGGGTGCGTGATGTCAGTAAATACTTTTCTGCACGCAATCAAATGGTGCAAGAAAATTATGTCCTTAAACAGCAGGCTTTCGAGCATCAAGTTAGATTACAGCGACTGAATACGATTGAAAACGAGAACGCCCACTTGCGTAGCCTGCTTAATGGCGACATCCCTATCCAACCCAAAGCGGTATTAGGTGAGATTTCGCACACGGGACGCGATCCTTTTAGTCGCGTTGTGGTCATTAACCGTGGCAGCCGCCACAATGTTAAAGCAGGTCAAGCAGTGGTAGATTCTAAGGGCGTTCTTGGTCAAATCACGCGCGTGTTTCCTTTTAGTAGCGAAGTTACGCTCATCACCGATAAAGACTTGTCAATCCCCATTCAAATTGAGCGCAACCAGTTGCGCGCCATTGCGTTTGGCGAAGGCGATAACACACTTGATATCCCTTATTTACCCACCAATGTAGACATTAGGGTGGGCGATAAATTAGTTACTTCTGGCATTGACGGTATTTATCCAGCAGGTTTGGCAGTGGGGAAAGTTACTCAGATATTGCAGGATCCTGAGTCGCCTTTTGCAAAAATCATCAGTACGCCCGTGGCAGAAGTAAGCAATCACTTACAGTTATTGGTTTTAGACTTGCCGCTGACAAAAGAAGCCCCGCCTAAAACAGACCAGCCAACTGCAACTAAACTACCCGAGCCAACAAAAGCAACAAATGGCGCAGCAACTCCGCCAACAGCTAGAAACCCTATTCAACCAAACACTCAAATTGAGCCAATAAACAAGGTTAAGCCAAATGCGCCCAACTAACCTTGTTGTTATTTATATCACCTTGTTAATTGCATTGCTGTGCCAACTTTTTCCATGGGTTGGTCAGGGGGTTATTTTTCGCCCCGATTTCATGTTAATTGTTATGTTGTATTGGCTATTGCGGGCGCCAAACTTATGCAATATTGGCACCGCTTGGCTAGCTGGCTTGTTGGTAGATTTAGCTACTGGAAGTTTGCTGGGTCAGCATGCATTAACTTTTACCTTGGTTGCTTTTATTGGCCTAGGTTACCAACGCAGATTAGTCTTGTTTAACACATGGCAACTTGCTGGCTATGTGTTTGCATTGATTCTTATTGAACGTATATTGATTTTATTGCTGAAGCTATTTGAAGGTAATGACAGTCCTGGCCTGCATTACTTCTGGCCGGTTTTATCGGGATTATTGTTGTGGCAATTAATGATTTTCTTATTTGGCGAACTAACACGCCCAAAATCTAGATAATTTCTGCGCTACAAATGGCTTACAGTAACGAACTCAAAAACCACCACAATGAGCTGCATGATTTCAGGTTGCGCCTAACGGTATTGGCTTTGTGCGTGCTGATTGGGTTTGGCATACTAGCTACGCGCTTTTATTTTTTACAGGTTAATCGCTACGATTACTATCAAACACTGGCAGAAAACAACCGCATTTCAGTTGTGCCAATCGCGCCTAACCGCGGCCTGATTACCGATAGAAATGGTGTTGTTTTAGCGCATAATTTCTTTGTATATACCTTAGAGATCACGCCTTCAAAAATACACGATCTGGATGCAACGATTGCTGAATTAGCGCAACTGGTTGAAGTAAGCAGTGTTGACCTGAAACGCTTTAAAAAACTAAAAGCCCAAAGCCATGTTTTTGAAAGTGTGCCACTACGTACACATTTGAATGAAGGTGAAGCCGCTAGATTCGCAGTCAATCGTTATCGCTTTCCTGGAGTGGAAATTAAATCGCGCCTGTTCCGTCATTATCCGCAAGGTAAAATGGGTGCGCATATGGTGGGTTATATCGGGCGCATTAACGATAAAGATCTCATTAAATTGGCAGAAACGGAAGTGTTATCCAACTACAAAGGTTCGGATCACATTGGCAAAAGTGGTATTGAGCAATCTTACGAAGCGGAATTGCATGGCACCACCGGCTTTCAGCAAGTAGAAATCGACGCGGATGGCAAGGCTGTACGCGTGCTTTCTAGCACACCACCGGTTTCTGGTAACAACTTAGTGCTTGCAGCCGATATCAAACTGCAAGAAATTGCAGAAACCGCTTTTGCTGACCGTCGTGGTGCTTTAATAGCGATTAAACCCAACACCGGCGAGGTTTTAGCATTTGTGAGTATGCCAACATTTGATCCCAATTTATTTGTGGACGGTATCGATGTTGAAAACTGGAAACTACTCAATGAATCGCTGGATAGACCACTCATTAACCGTCCTTTACGCGGCATTTATCCACCAGGCTCTACTTTTAAACCTTTTGTTGCGCTGGCAGGTCTTGAGGCTGGTAAACGCCAGCCTCCTTTTAGTATTAGCGATGCAGGTTACTTTACTTTGCCTAATAGCAGGCATCGCTATCGCGACTGGAAGCCAAGCGGTCATGGCATTGTGGATATGCAACGTGCGATTACCATTTCTTGCGATACGTTTTTTTATGGCTTGGCGATGGAATTAGGTATAGAAAAGCTGACCGATTTTGTACGTCATTTTGGTTTTGGTCGAAAAAGCGGTATCGATATTGCCGGCGAAGTCGGCGGTTTACTACCAACGCCCGAATGGAAACAACGGCGTTTTAAACAACCTTGGTATAAAGGGGAAACCGTTATTGTGGGTATTGGTCAAGGATATACTCTGGCAACGCCGATGCAATTAGCCCAAGCAACAGCCATCTTAGCAAACAATGGCGTAGCGATGCGCCCTCACTTGGTTTCAGCAATTACCAACACCAAAACTGGCGTGAGTAAATCAACCGCCAGTGTAATTAACGATAAAATTATGCTTAATAATGACAACTTAGAAATTGTCAGGCTAGGTATGATTGACGTTACATTACCCGGCGGCACAGCCGCAGCAGTTGGTGCGAATGCAGGTTATAGCATAGCCGCCAAAACAGGTACTGCACAAGTAATCGGTATTAAACAAAATGAAAAATATAACGAAAAGTTGATTAATGAGCGGCACCGTGACCACGCTTTATTTATTGCCTATGCGCCGGCAGAAAACCCAAGCATTGCAGTGGCAGTGATTGTTGAAAATGGCAGCCATGGCGGCTCAACGGCTGGGCCGATTGCACGAAAAGTCATGGATTATTATCTATTAGGCAAATTGCCCGCCGTTGAAGAAGTCAAGAACGTTCAGCCAGCAACCCCTAATGCTAATAGCGCAAATACAGCTGAACCTCCAAATGAAAATGCCACACAAATTCCACAGGAAGAGCACCTGCATGATTAGCATTGGAATTTTGTATGTTTAGCAAACTGATTCAGGGCTTTTTTAAGCACATAGATTCATTTTTAATCAGCTGCTTATTGTTTACGTTACTGGTCGGTTTGTTTGTGCTGTATAGCGCGTCTGGCCAAAGTTTTAATCGTGTTAGTGCGCAGCTTATTAATATTGGCGTTGCACTTATTGCTATGTGGTTGGTTGCCAACATCCAACCGCAACTATTAGAACGAATTGCAGTACCAGCCTATATCCTAGGCGTACTATTGCTTATTTGCGTTGCTTTATTCGGTGATATTAGTCATGGCGCGCGTCGCTGGTTAAATTTGGGCTTTACTAAGATTCAACCCTCTGAAATTATGCGTATTGCAGCACCCATGATGCTGGCTTGGTTTTTTGCAAAACGTGAAGCCAGTCCACGCATTCAAGACTTCGTCATCGGTGCTGTCTTACTCGCCATACCAGTAGCATTAATCATGAAACAGCCTGATTTAGGCACCTCGTTATTGATTACTGCCTCTGGATTTTTTGTGTTATTTTTAGCAGGGCTTAGCTGGAAGTTTTTGCTGGGTGGTGCTATTACGGTTGGCGCATTGACACCTATTTTTTGGTCAATGTTGCACGATTACCAACGCACTAGAATCGAAATTTTAATTGACCCAACTCAGGATCCTTTGGGTGCCGGCTACCATACGATTCAGGCAACAATTGCGCTAGGTTCAGGCGGATTAACTGGCAAAGGCTGGCTAAACGGCACCCAATCGCAGCTGGATTTTTTACCTGAACGCACGACCGATTTTATTTTTGCTGTATTTGGCGAGGAATTCGGCTTAATAGGGAACTTATTGCTATTAATTTTATTCAGCTTAATTATCATCCGCGGCTTAGTGATTGCCGGCCAAGCGCAAAATACATTCAGTCGATTATTAGCAGGCAGTATTACGCTGACATTCTTCTCTTATGCCTTTGTGAATATTGGTATGGTGAGTGGCATATTACCCGTGGTTGGTGTGCCATTACCTCTGATTAGTTACGGCGGCACATCAATGGTATCGTTGTTCATTAACTTCGGTATTTTAATGAGTATACGCACGCACAAAAAGCTGGTTGCCTCAAGCTAAATATCCACAATTAGATTTAAGGACTGTTATTTTAATGAACAAGAATTCCCTGTTAATGCTGCTTTGTACTGTTTTTTTATTCGCCTGCGGCGGTTCAAAAACGGTTAAGCCTTCAGCACCTGCGCCAGCTAATAAGCCAACGATCAGCTCGCAAAGCACCCAATCAAGCAATACAACTGCACCTTCCAAACCTGGTGGTTACTATTTAGATGATGGACCAGGCGATAATCCACCAAGCGACATTGACAGTATTCCAAGCGCAACACCTAAAAATGAGCCATATCTAGATCGAGCTAATAAACCTTATAAAGCTTTAGGCAATACCTATAAACCTATGACCAGCTGGCAACCATATAAGGCAAGCGGCGTGGCGTCATGGTATGGCAAGCGTTACCATGGTAGAAAAACCTCTAGTGGCGAAGTGTATGACATGTATGGCATGTCTGCTGCACATCCTACTTTGCCCTTGCCCAGTTACGCCAAAGTGACCAACCCTGCAAATGGCCGCTTTGTGATTGTGCGTGTGAATGACAGAGGACCGTTTAAAGGCAATCGCATTATTGATTTATCTTATGCGGCCGCTTATCAATTACGGTTTGCATCGGCAGGTAGCACTTTGGTCGAAGTCGAAGCGATTGATCCGAAAAATGCAGCCAGTTATTCACGGCCTGTTCAAGCAACATCGGCAGCTGTGACATCGCCAACAGGGGTGACAGAACAAAGTGCTAATCAGACCATTACTCCAGTAAATTCCGCATCTAATAATCAAGTCAATAACAACCTACCCGCTGCTAATATGTCGCCATCTGTGCTGCAATATTTTGTACAAGCAGGTGCATTTAAGAATGAAATCAATGCCGAATTACTGACCAAGAGAATTCAGGCGTTGGAAATTGCACCAAATGCAGGCATTAACAGCGTGTATAATAATGGTCTTTATCGCCTAAAACTGGGTCCTTACGACAACAAATCTGATGCAGATTTGCTTGCCGCTAAAATTCGCAAGCAACTTAATTTGCCCGCTATAATTATTAATCAGTAAATGTTATCGACTTAAATTTTTCAAAATTACAACTCATTTAGAAACTATGCGCAACTTATTATATATACCTCTTTTCGCTGGATTACTTCTTTCAAACACGGTATTGCAGGCAGCACAAATTGCCCCGCCACCAGCATTAGCGGTAAAAGCTTACTTGCTGCAAGATTTTAATAGCGGCACCGCAATTGCCTCTTACAAAAAAGATGAGCGAATCGAACCTGCTTCGCTTACCAAAATCATGACTGCATACGTCGTGTTTGATGCCATTCAGCAAGGGCATTTAAAACTAGATCAAACGCTACCGGTTTCAGAAAAAGCCTGGAAAGTAGAAGGATCGAAAATGTTCATTGAGCCGAATAAACCGGTTACGGTGGATGAGCTTTTACACGGCATGATTATTCAATCTGGTAACGATGCATCAATTGCATTGGCGGAAGCAGTTGCGGGTGCTGAGGAGCAGTTCGCCGATATGATGAACAAGCAAGCCTTAAAATTGGGCATGAAAAATACGCATTACACAAATGCGACAGGCTTACCAGACAGCAACCTTTACACGACTGCAAACGATTTAGCACTTTTGTCAGCTGCTTTGATTCGTGATTTTCCATTGGAATATCGCCGCCTTTATTCTGTTAAGGAATACACTTACAATAAAATCAAACAGCCAAATCGTAACCGTCTGCTATGGCTGGATGCCAATGTAGACGGCATGAAAACAGGGCATACAGAAAGCGCTGGCTACTGCTTAATTTCATCTTCAAAACGTGGTGAAACGAGATTAGTCTCTGTTTTACTTGGCGCTGTAAGCGAGTCAATGCGTGCCAGTGAAAGTCAAAAACTACTTAATTATGGATTTCAGTTTTATGAATCAACTTTAGTTTATAAGCAATCGCAAACCATTAACACTTTAAAAGTATTTAAAGGGCAAGAAAAAGTGGTGGCAGCGACAGTTGCTAAAGATTTTTACCTGACTTTACCTAAAGGTGATTACGCTAAGGTAAAGGCTAGCATGACTAGCCAGCAACCTTTAATCGCACCTATCAAAGCTGGACAAGTGATTGGAAAAATTACTTTTACGCTGGATGGCAAAATTATTAACGAACAAAAACTACTGGCTGCTAAGTCTGTTGAACAAGCTGGATTTTTTGGCAGAATCGCGGACAGCGTCCGTTTAATGTTGCAATAAACCGAACAACACGCTGATAAAAATGGCCGAAAATTTACCAAATTCAGAGATTATTGTGAATGGTCCCGAAACCTTAATCGAATTTCCTTGCGACTTTCCGATTAAGGTAATGGGTGAAACACATGCTGATTTCACCAATGAAGTGGTTAAAACGATTCAGCGATTAATTCCTGATTTTGATACGGCAAATATTGAAATGCGCGGTAGTTCTGGTGGCAAATATATCAGCCTGACTTGCACCGTTTATGTCATTTCAAAACCACAATTGGACGATATTTATCGCGCCTTAACCAGCCATCCGATGGTGAAGGTCGTTCTGTAACTGCCTGATTGCAATTATGCAATTATCAAACCCTGCCTTAGCTTCCCCTGATGTTATCATCCGCGATTTAGGTCGCACCGATTATCAAGCCACACTTGCAGCGATGCAGGCATTTACCGAAAATCGTACTGCCGAAACGCCTGATGAATTGTGGCTAACCGAACATGGTAGCGTTTACACCATAGGCTTAAACCGTAAAAATGTACGTTTGCCTGAAAATGATATACCTGTTGTATTAGTCGATCGTGGCGGTAAAATCACCTATCATGGAATCGGGCAAGTGATTATTTATTGTTTAATAGACTTAAAGCGTCATCAATTAAATGTGCGCCAGTTAGTGCAGGTCATCGAAAATAGCATCGTCAAATTATTGGCTTTATACCAAATTAAAAGCGCAAGCAAAAATGAGGCGCCTGGTGTTTATGTAACAGTCGATAGTCATCAGAAAAAAATTGCTTCGCTTGGATTAAGGTTAAAAAATAATTGCTGTTATCATGGTTTAAGTTTAAATGTGGATATGGATTTATCGCCATTTTTAGCTATCGATCCTTGTGGGTATGCTGGCCTAGAAATGACGCAAACCAAAGATTTAGGACTTAATCTAACCACATGGCAATTGGGCGAAGAGCTAGTAAAATTACTGAAGAGTCAGTTACTTAAAGAAAAGTTAACACATGTCTGAAACAATTATTCACAATCCAGCAGCTGATATGGTGATACCTAAAAAAATCGCTGGCGTTAAGCAGATTGACGCGGAAAAAACAGCGCGTATTCCCATCAAAATTATTCCCATGCCTGTGTTGCGTAAACCAGAATGGATACGCATGAAAGTGCCGGACAGCATACGCTTTCAAGAGATTAAACAGATTCTGCGCGAAAATAATTTACACACGGTTTGTGAAGAGGCGAGTTGCCCTAATATTGGTGAATGCTTTAGCGGCGGCACAGCTACATTTATGATTTTGGGCGACATTTGCACACGCCGCTGCCCATTTTGCGATGTGGCGCATGGTAAACCATTGCCACCTGATGCGAATGAACCGGCTAACCTAGCCCGCACCATCGCACAAATGCGCCTGAAATATGTCGT
>JAZKEJ010000174.1:10020-20439 GCA_040387095.1 Pseudomonadota bacterium
CTTGGCCAATATCTGCAACCAAGTGTGCATCATTTACCAGTAATGCGTTATGTAGAGCCTGCTATTTTTGCTGATCTAAAACAACAAGCCGACAGCATGGGCTTTAATAATACAGCCAGCGGCCCCATGGTAAGAAGTAGTTATCATGCCGATTTGCAATCCCAACACAGTATTAATGCTGTGCAAGCATAAGCTAATAATCATGCATAACATTTACAGCTATATCAGCCAATTAATTCGTTAGGGATTCACACATGGTTCCACATTTAACTACTGCACTCAGCGGTCCACTTCTCAGCCTGGAAACACGCATGCTGCAAAATATGCCCAAAATTGAGCATTGGTTCCGTTCACAATGGCTGGAATATGCCTCGCCATTTTATGCTTCAGTTGATTTACGTAATTCTGGCTTCAAATTAGCACCTGTAGATACCAACTTGTTTCCCGGCGGATTTAATAATTTGAATCCCGAATTTCTAAGTTTAAGTGTTCAAGCCGCGCAAGTAGCTGTGGAAAAAATCTGTCCTGAAGCGCATCGCTTGATGATCATTCCCGAAAACCACACGCGTAATACTTACTATCTGCGTAATGTGGTTGAATTAGTCAACATTATGAAAGCTGCCGGCTTGGATGTGCGTGTTGGCAGCATTTCGCCTGAAATTACAGAACCCACTCTGCTAGAAACGCATGATGGTCAGAAACTACTACTTGAACCAGTTGTTCGGGTTAAAAACCGCATTCAGTTAATCAATAGTGAATTAGGCGATTTTGATAGCTGTGCCATTTTATTGAATAACGATTTATCAGGTGGCGTGCCTGATATACTCAAAAACCTTGAACAGGATTTGATCCCGCCACTACATGCAGGCTGGCACGTTAGAAGAAAATCGACGCATTTTGAGGCCTACAATCGTGTTGTAGCAGAATTTTCACAGCTTTTAGAAATTGATGATTGGTTGCTTAACCCTTATTTTGAAACTTGTGGCGAAATTGATTTTCACGCCCGTACAGGTGAAGACTGTCTGGCAGCAAAAGTAGAGGAATTACTCGCCAAGATTAAAGCCAAATATACTGAATACGGCGTAACACAAGAGCCTTTTGTCATTGTAAAAGCAGATGCAGGTACTTACGGAATGGGCATCATGACGGTGAAATCACCTGATGATGTGCGTGATCTGAATCGCAAAGCGCGTAACAAAATGTCGGTGATTAAAGAGGGTCAGCAAGTATCAGAAGTGATTATTCAAGAAGGCGTATATACCTTTGAGAGTATTAACGACGCGGTTGCCGAGCCAGTAGTCTATATGATGGATCATTTTGTGATTGGTGGATTTTACCGCGTGCATACTGGCCGCGCAGTAGATGAAAATTTAAATGCACCTGGCTCGCATTTTGAACCTTTGGCTTTTGAAAAACCTTGTAGTTTGCCAGACTGCACTGACGCGCCGGACACGGTACCAAATCGTTTTTATGCCTATGGTGTAGTGGCGCGGCTAGCTTTATTAGCAGCCGCTATTGAGCTGCAAGAATCTGACCCATTAAACGCATAATTAAATTTTACCCAAAAAATACGCAATAACTCAGATGAAACTACTTTTTATACTTGATCCTTTGGCTAGCTTAAAAAGCTATAAAGATACTAGCATTGCGATCATGCTTGAAGCCGCAACTCGCGGACACACGCTATTTGTTTGTGAGCAGCACGACCTTTTTTTGCAGAATGAAATTGTGCATATTCAGGTAAATCAATTTAATTTTGCAGAAAATGAAAAATCGCATACGGATAAAAATTGGTTCAATTTAGGCGTTAACTGTATAAGTACACCACAAGAATTTGACGTTATTTTGATGCGGAAAGACCCGCCATTTGATAATGAATACTTATACAGTACTTATTTATTGGAACTGGCTACTAAGCAAGGCGCTCTTGTTATTAATAATCCAGCAGCGGTTCGTGGCTGGAACGAGAAATTATCCACTGCAAAATTTCCGCAATTTACGCCAGAATTTTTGGTTACCGCTAACAATGAGTTAATCCGTACATTTTTGGCTCATCATCAAGATATTATTATCAAGCCTTTAGATGGGATGGGCGGCACAGGCATATTTAGACTGACCGAATCAGACCCAAATATTGGCGTGATTTTAGAAACCGCAACACTATTTGGCCAAAAAACTGTGATGGTACAGCGCTATTTACCAGCCATTCTGCAAGGCGATAAACGTATTATTGTCATCAATGGTGAACCGCTACCTTTTGCTTTGGCGCGAATTCCCAAAGCTGGTGAAACACGTGGTAACTTAGCAGCTGGCGGTACAGGTGTTGCACAAGCGCTTAGCGCGCGCGATTTAGAAATTGCCACAACAGTTGGTAAAGTGCTTAAAAATGAAGGTCTTTTTTTGGTCGGTCTTGACGTGATTGGCGACTATTTAACCGAGATTAATGTCACTAGCCCCACGGGTATGGTAGAAATTGCAGCACAGACTATTTGTAATCCAGCACAAATTTTTGTCTCTGCGCTTGAAACAATTTGTTAACAATTTGCCAGTATTAATCAAGTCGCGTTATAGTAGCGACTATGCGTTTAATCTTCATATTGGTTTTTGGCTTTTTGCTATCGAGTTGTAGCAAACCAGAACCCATTCATCACACGCAAAGCTATGTATTCGGCACCACTGTAGACATTACATTTTATGGCGAGCCCGAAGAAGACGCAGCGGCTTTAGCCAGTGAAATCATTCGCAACTTTCAAGATTTACATAACCGCTTACACGCTTGGCGTCCAAGCGAGCTTAGCGCACTGAACCATGCTTTTAAAAATGACAATTTACCAGTGTCTATCAAACCAGATCTGGCTGCCATTATTTCTGATGCCACATCACTATCCATTCAATCGAAAGGCGCTTTTAATCCTGCGACTGGTGGATTGATCAATACTTGGGGCTTTCACAAAGACGAAATTAAACCCATCAAAATTGATGAAGCAAAAATTAAAAAATTAGTCAAAAGCAATCCTCACATGGTGGATATTGTTATTAAAAATGGTAAGGTTTCCAGCAGAAACACCAGCGCTAGATTAGATTTGGATGGTTATGTAAAAGGTTATGCATTAGATAAAGCGTTAGCCTACTTGCGCCAACATGGTGTTAAAAATGCCATCGTTAATATTGGCGGCAATGCGATTGCGCTGGGTCAACGCGGTGACAGGCCATGGCGCGTTGGCATTCAGCATCCACGTAAACCAGGTGCAATCGCTATACTAGATTTAGAAAGTGGCTGGGCTGTTAGCACTACGGGTGATTACCAACGTTATTTTGAAGCAAAAGGTCAGCGCTATAACCACATTATTAATCCTGCAACTGGCTATCCTGTTATGGATGTGCAAGCCGTTACAGTATTAATTCCACCGCAAGCAAATGCAGGTACGCTGTCAGATGTAGCATCCAAGCCAATTTTTATCGCAACACCCAATAAGCGCGCGCAAGTTGCCAAAGACATGGGCGTAGAAAATTATTTAATCATTGAGTCTGACAATAAAATTTCTATCACTAGCGCCATGGCCAAACACATTAAATGGATAGATGCCGCTACAGCAAATTACGTTACACAAATCCAGCCTTAGTTTAAAAAATATCCAATTTAGCCAATATCCGAAAACCTTAATTGGTGATTGGTTAATAATATTGATTGGGTTAATAAGCGTTGTTTTGATGTTTCAATATTTTTAAATACAACATCAGCCCGCTTAAAATCAGGGAAGCTAATAAATTGGCTGCAATTAGTGGGTTAGTTCCGACTAAATTTATTGCTTAAAGGTGTTTGTTTTAAAGCAGTTAATGCAATATTTGATTAAATGCCATTAACTGCAAGTGCCGACTGCTGTTTTGCTTACAGAAGGTCGACCTGTCGCGCTGATAGTCACTATACGTTCTTGACTGCCAGCTTCGGGAGTTGCACGACAAATAGTTAGAGTGGCTTGCGTAGCGCCAATACCAGTAGGTTGAAAGGTTAAACTATTTAAGCCAGCAGCCTCGGTTATTTTATAGCCTGAGGCAGTCGCTTGCTGACGCTGTACAACCGTAGCACCACTTAACACAATCCAGCCTTGTTCCCATCCGCCCGTCTCACAGCTTGTACCATTTGCAGAGACGCATAATGTAACGGGTGCATTTTGCTTTATTGCTTCTGCTCTTGCCAAAAAAGCACTACCGACTAAACTATTGGCATAAGAGCGTAACTTGGTACTTAAAATAGCTTCACTGAACGAAGGTATAGCGATTGCGGCCAAAATGCCCAAGATCGAAATAGTCACCATCATTTCAACCAAAGAGAACCCATGCGAATTTTTTTGGTTTAATGTAGTTATACACACCTTGTAGCGACTAGATTGAACTAAGTCTGCATTCATCATTTTTTAATATTCCAATAAACTCTGCTTTTTGGCCTGATTGCTGAGGGTGGCGCTGGCGGGTTACCACCTTGCAAGGCAGAATCAGGTTTCGCTCCAATAATAAATGGTACTGTTTGGCCGTTATCTAAGGTGACCATACCTGCTACTGGCGAGGGCGGTAAACCGCCGCCTGCAATAGTTTCGCCTCGCACCAAACCTACTCTTGTTGCACCATTGGTATAATCTAAATTGTAGACCCTAGCGGTACCTAAAGTTGTACAAGCACCGCTTAATGGCGCTGTAGGCTGGTGGGTACTGAAAGTAACTGTATTAAAGACTGTAATTGCATTCGTTACTACCTGTTCTGTGTTTGTTAAAGCTAAATACCAGCCTTTTTTAGCTGCTAAAGTGGTTGCGCTCGGTGTCACACTACCTGAAATAGCAACCAATGAATTATTGCAGATCAGGCTTGCGCCGCAATTTCCGCTTTCTGAACTCAACCAATTAGGATCCGTTGGTTTATCCTGCACCATATAAAAACGGTTTTTCACTGCAGCTGCCAAGGTGTAAGTCCTGAGCGGTTTTTCACGATCGCCAGAACCGAGTAATAAAGTATATATACCACCATCTTCCACCCAATCTGGCGTAAACATAAATTTGCGGTTATCTTCACCTGATCCACCAAATGCAGCAATCTTGGTAATGGTCCAATCACTAGGTGCAGTAGTCCCAATAGGTGTGTTACCACTAGCGCCGGAGATACGGTAGATATTACCGCCCAAATCAGCCACATAAGCATATTTTACTGGCGCATCGACATTATCAGCCACCAACGTTATATCGGCAATCACACTATTTTCTGTATTAAACGCTTTAAGTAATGCACCCGTATTGGCATCCATGAGGTACACTTTGTTGCCTTTACTTGGAGAAGTACAAGCAGTATTTGGATTGTCATGACAAATATCATCGTAACCCCCCCCCATAATTAACATCGGTGTCGTGCCAGAGCCATAACCACTGGCTGTTAGCACTTTGGGTGATGACCAAGTTTGACCAAGGGCTTCAAAACCTGATGTACAGTTTGTAGCATCACAACCTATTTTCCATTTTAAACTTGGGTTAGCTGGTGTGGTGACATCAAAAGCATACACTGCACGCCCCCCCCGTCGCATAGTTGAGTATATCCAAGTATTACTCGCATCTTTATAAGCAGTTACCGCACCATCTACACCATAGTCTTTAGGCTGTGGCGTTGGCGTTCCTGTAGTAAATCCAGGAAAACTAATGCTAGGAGTATTCTCACGAATACGTTTGATTTTTGGGTAGAACTCTGGCGCAACAAAGCTCCACAATTCACTGCCAGCCGTTGTACCGTTTCGGTTACCATTGACTGCACGCAACAGTCCATCATTACTACCATAATACACAACGACTTGAGGCGAAGCATCAGTACCATGATTAATGGCCACTGGTCTTGAATGCACGACATCGCCGTGTGCAGAAGGGCGCATCACGGTGGAAGTTTTTGCCCCTCCCACAAGACTTGGCATTACGTCATCGGTTCCGTGCTCATTATCTATATCTTGCCCACGCTGCCAATTAATCAGTTCGTCACGCTCTACATCAGTTTCTGCACCCAGCAGCCCCCTTGTAGCTGTTGTACTGTCAAAATTTGCCAAGCTAGCACACGAAGTATTAGCACAGGTTTTCATATTACGCGCAGTGCTACTACGTAATTTAAATGCCTGCGCACCCTTTTCAACCACATTGCCATCAGGAAAATTAGAGATATCTGCATTTGTTATCAAGCAGTTACCTTGCGGTCTAAATGCCCAGTAACTATCTAAAGTGCTCGGCGTCCAGAAACTGCGTGCGCATTCCGCAATAAAGCCGGTGCCACCGGAAGAAATAGCACTCTTATCATCAGCATCTAATAATTGCAAAACGTTGTTAATGAAACCTAACTTGTATTGTTTTAAATTACCATTCCACCTTGGGAAAGCATCTGCATCTGGCCGAAACATCCCAATGTACACTTGGTTTAAAAACGTACCTTGTGTGTTCACACTCACTGGTAAACTCACAGAAGCAAATACACTATTAACCGATTGAATTTCAGAAAAAATTCCTTTCAAAGCATCGGCAATCTCACTGCCACTGTCTGTCACATCAAAATACTTACCACTACTTACACTCGCCATACTTTTCAGTAACGCTGTAAAACCAGGTCCCTGCCCATTAGTTACTTTATTAATATCCACCGTATAAGTGGTAATATTTAGGTCACTCTTTTTCATAAAGCGAGCCCATTCATCCGCTATATTTGTTTCTGAGCCGGTTGGTGATATAGGAATTGTCGTGGTATTGCCACCTACAGCAGCCAGTGCTGCCGTAGGCTGTGAAGTGTCGGCAGTATTGTCTTGTACTGCCCCATTACTAATATAAATAATATAATTTTTAGCACAACTTGCAATGATAGGACTAACATAAGGCGACCCTGCTTTTGATAGCAATGCATTATTAGCTAATGCATAAACCGCGTTTGATGAGGCTGTACCTGAAGCGTTACCCGCGTAATCGGTTTTAGCTTTGTTATTACCTGCATACGGCACACCACCTGAGTAATAGAGATAAGCCTCTTCCATGACTTTACCAAGTTTTCCACCATTACCCCTATCAGCCACCTTACCCAAGCCATTGACTAAATTTTGATATGTAACTTTATTAGTGCTACTCATTAAGCGCATGGCTGCACGCACATAACCACCATCATTTCCAGAGTTGCTGCCGCCCGACTCAGAAAATGCCATTAAACCAACCCGAAATTTATCCTCTGGCAATGCACTGACTACTGAAGATAATGCGGCCATTTCGTTATCAAACGGTTGGCTCCAGTTAGCTGTATTATCTAAAATAATCAATACATTTGGCACATCGGTTGTACTAGGCGGAGTACCTACAAACAAATCAATATCCTCCGCCATTGCGGATAAATTAATGCTTAATAAAGTAATAATCAGTAATTTTTTTAACAGTGGATTTTTCATGATGTTTTTCCAATTAATTCGTTTTTTAAGTACATACAACATCTTTTTGCGCTTGTGTCAGCAATATCCGCACACCGCTACGCACTGTTGTTTTGGTACCAGTTTTGGCATCATTCACAGTCGCCTCAATATCCCATATTGTGTTGTAGCTATTGAATGTCGACATACTCGGAAGGCTGCCGCTACTTTTTACTGCGGCACTCTCAATTGAGGCTCGGATACAAACAGGTGTAGCAATTGCAACTAAATAATCTGCAGTACCATCATTATTAATATCCACATTAATTTGTTCAGCTGTAGGTGCAGTAGTAAAAGGTGAACTTAACACCTGCTCTATGGCTTTGTTTGCTGCTGCAACCGCTTCATCTTTAGCTTGCATATTGCCCACTGATTTTAGATTAGTGGTACTAAGGGTAAACGCACTTGTCACCATTAGGGTGATCAACACCAGCATAATAAGGCCAACAAATAAAGTGACGCCTCGCTGGTTGTGTTTAGAAGCAAACTGCCTCATGGTGTTTCCCTTCTGCTTGAAACATTGTTAACCCGAACAGTCGTAGAAAAAACATGGCGTTTAAAGCGGTCGTTAAAAGGGCCTAATGTTGTACTGCCCAAAGCATACCTTTTGCTATCGGTGTATCCCGGAGAAACTTTATCTGCGCGTGCAAGTACATAAACCTTTACTGCAACAACATTCATTAATTGCGCAGGTGTGCAGGGCACAGCGTCTGTGCATCTTACAAAAGTATCTGGTACACCATCACCCCGGTTGTTTGGAGAATTCAAATTTGTTGGATCTGTCCAATTGACGGCTTGGGTGTAGTTGACTGCCGCACCTGTATCACTCAAGTTATCAATACCTAATTCCACACTAAAGCCTTCTATGCCTTCAATCAGCGGCACCGATGTTTGATGTGCTAGCCCACCTCCAGCAAGATCAAACTGCGAAATCATTAATGTGGGAATGTTATCGCCAACCGTACTTGCGTAATCGCGAATGTAGTAAATGTTAGAAACAAATTTGCGCTTTTCTGCAATGGTGCCTGCTGTAATTGGCAAGGCTTGCGGCGCACCTGTACCTACACAGTCACGTTTGTGCAAAGTAAATGCAGATGTGGCAAGGATATACGGATTCGCATTTTCCAGCTCGCACTGTGACGCTTGAAAATACAATTTGTCTGCTATATCAGCTTCGCAGTTAATTTCTCCTGGTACACAGGTTTCTGCATGGCGTATCACCAGCACATCGGTGCTTGCTTTTTTATTAGTAGCCAAATCAGTGACACAGCCTGCGCCCGATGGTGGCGTTACTGAGTAAGTCTGAATTGGAATACCAATTAAATTAGTCACATGTGCAGCTGTCCATGGAGCTGTATATTCTAGACATGGATTTGGAACTGCTGCGGGCACATCTGTTGGCGTATCTGAATAAGTAAGATTATCAAATTGAGGCGAATAATCACCCCAAAATCCCGCATGAACAATATCAGCTTGTAACAGTTGCATTGCAAAACGACCATTTTCAATTTGACTATTTGCTTTTGCCATTTCCTCGTTGGTGCGACTAATACCAAGAAATAATGCGCCCAACGCGGCAGTAATAATCAAACCAATGGTGATGGCTACCATCAACTCTATCAAACTGACACCGCCTTGATAGGCTATTGTTTGATAGTTGGCTTTTAATTTGGTCTTATTTATATGCATGTTAAAACCGTTTATGAAAGCGTTGCAATTTGAACAATAGTGGTTACAACGCGACGACACAGATCATTGACACAGGCTGCTCCCGCGGTTGCACTATTGTAGTTATTTTGACCACACGAAACACTTGCAGGTGGTGCAGAAATTGGTACCAAGCCTTGCCATGCAACAGTAACCATATATTGTCCACCACCTAAACTTTCTACACACCCACGGCCACCCACCATTGCACCCACACTATTGGAACCTATTGTTTCGGCTGATCCTTGCAATGCCTTACACCACTCATTCATATCCCTATCTTTCTGAGTAGTTAGCGCTGTGGGGCAAGTCATGCCGGCACCAAGTGAGCTTGTAACATAGTTAGCGGCATCAGTACGGTTTGTCGTTATTCTGCTCGCCATGTCGTTTAACAAAATAAGTGCTTGCGAGCGTTGATATGATTCCATCTCTGATACTTGCAAACGTGACTGCAACCCAGCCAGGCCTAATAAACCGACTGCAAGAATTGCAATGGTAATTAACACCTCAAGCATTGAGGTGCCCCGTTGATTATATTTAAAAAAGACAAACTGCATGATTACCACTTACCTGCTGGGGTTTTAGCCCCTGCACTATTTAGCGTTAACGCACCATCACTAGCTTGCGAACCAGTTGGCGTAAAGGTAATTGTAAATGTGGGCGGAGTCGCCCCGTTGTCAGTTGTAACATCATAGTCATACTTTGAACTTACTTCTGTAGGCGGTGCATAGCCACTTGCCGCCAAAGTAGCTTTATTAGCATAAGCTCTATCTGCAAAAAGAAATTGCTGTTCGCGGTTAGCAATATCCATCATCTGTGATTGTGCGGCGACACGGTTACTGCGGATTATGTATTCTCTGTAACTTGGCAACGCAATGGCAGATAAAATACCAATGATAGCAACTACAATCATTAACTCTATCAACGTAAAGCCTTTTTGCAAATGTTTCGTTGTGTTCATATTTCACACCCTATTTTGGTTAATTGAATCATGCCGAAGTCAATTTAACTAAGCGAGCAGTATCCGATAATCGGTAAAATTAGTCGTACAAACGGCAAGTTTATTGCTTTAAGGCATTAACTGGCAAGGCCTCGTCTACTTAGATAGCACATTAATGTTAAAATAAAAATCTTTTATTTTCTTGTATTAAATAATGGGGAGATTTAATGCTTAAGGTAACAACGCATTTAGCTAAATGCACAATAATTTGTGCAATTTACGGCACGCTAGTGGCTTGCGGCACAAAAGGGCC
>JAZKEJ010000174.1:20539-29436 GCA_040387095.1 Pseudomonadota bacterium
AAAGCCAATCCTAATATTGCTATCTTGAATCTATTCGCAAAATTGGGCGCGGGCTTTGATATTGTTTCTGGCGGTGAATTAGCACGCGTTTTAGCAGCAGGTGGCGACCCACAAAAGATTGTTTTTTCTGGCGTGGGGAAAAGTGCAGATGAAATGCGAGCTGCTTTAAATGCAGGTATTTTTTGCTTTAATGTGGAGTCACAAAGTGAGTTAAACCGCTTAAATAAAGTGGCTGGCGAAATGGGTAAAGTCGCGCCAGTTTCATTGCGAGTTAACCCGAATGTAGACGCAAAAACGCATCCTTATATTTCAACAGGATTAAAAAATAATAAATTTGGTGTGGCATTTAAAGATGCGATTGCGGTTTACGAGCAGGCGGCAGCTATGCCAAATATTGCGGTGCATGGTGTTGATTGCCATATCGGTTCGCAAATTACTGAATTAGCCCCGTTTATTGAGGCGCTGGATTTAATTTTAGGCTTGGTCGATAAGCTTGCTGACAAAAATATACCCATCTCGCACATTGATGTGGGCGGCGGAATCGGCATTACTTATTCAGACGAAACACCGCCAGAGTTTGAGATTTACACCAAAGCAATTTTGGCTAAATTAGCGCATAAAAATGTCAAAGTTTTGTTTGAACCAGGCCGCGCTTTAGTAGGAAATGCTGGCGTTTTGCTGACCAAAGTTGAATATTTAAAGCATACCGAAAGTAAAAACTTTGCCATCGTAGATGCCGCCATGAATGACTTAATGCGCCCGGCGCTGTATGACGCTTATCATGATATTGTGGCGGTTAATCCGCGCTCAGGCGAGGGGAATAACTATGAAATTGTCGGCCCAGTGTGTGAAAGTGGCGATTTTTTAGGTCACGATCGCGCGCTTAATTTAGATGAAGGTGATTTATTAGCGATTAAATCTGTTGGCGCTTACGGTATGAGTATGGCTAGTAACTACAATACACGAGGCCGCGCGGCAGAATTGATGGTAGATGGCGAGCAAATGCATTTGATTCGCCAGCGTGAAAAAATTGCTGATTTATTTGCGTTAGAATCGTTATTACCTTCAACTACTTAATCCCACTGATTGGTCAATATTTCTCAACCAGTGAGTATGTCTTTGTTGCGCATCTGTTTAAGTCAGTGTAAATTTATGCCTAAGAGTCATTAGAGCTCTTGTGTAAGCTGTTGAATTTATTGGCACTTATATTAACGATACGTTAACTAAAGGGAGATAGAAATGAATCAATTTGTAATTGCTTTAATGGCAATGATGCTGGTTTTATCAGGCTGCGCTTCAACTGGCGGAGCAAGTTCTGCTGACAATGGCGGTTTGCCTGAAATTGCACCGTATGACGAAGCAACTTATGAACCGTTGCCTGAAATGGTTCCTGCAGTTTAATCTGTTCCAGCAATAAAAAAGCGAGCGCCTTTATGATTGGCCTCGCTTTTTTGTATCTTTTTTGCCGTTAACTAAGATTTCGATCAGAACGCCTTTTAGTCAAAAATCACCGTTTTATTCGCATATAACAAAATACGGTTTTCAATATGCCAGCGTACTGCTTTGCTTAATACGATACGCTCTAAATCGCGACCTTTTTGAATCAAATCTTCTACTTGGTCGCGATGCGAAATGCGGTCAATATCCTGTTCGATAATCGGCCCTTCATCTAGCACTTCTGTTACGTAATGCCCTGTAGCGCCAATCAGTTTAACACCGCGTTCAAACGCGCGATGGTAAGGTCGCGCACCAATAAATGCCGGCAAGAAAGAGTGATGGATATTAATGATTTTTTGCGGATAACGCGACACGAAATCGGGTGAAAGAATCTGCATATAGCGCGCCAGCACGATTAGATCGATATTGTATTCCGCAAATAATTTAAACTGCGCCGCTTCTGCTGCAGGTTTATTGTCTTTATTCACTTCAATATAATGGAAATCAATCCCGTAAAATTTCACCAAAGCTTCCGTATCGCGGTGATTACTGATAATTAACGGTATTTCACAAGCCAATTCGCCACTTTTATGACGGTGCAATAGATCTGCCAGACAATGGTCATATTGCGACACCATAATTGCTACGCGCGTTTTATGCTGCGAAAGTTTAAGCTGCCAATGCATATTAAATTTGCCGGCAATCGGTTTAAACGCTTGCTCAAAATCGTTTTCGGCAAGATTGAAGTTAGCAATATCCCATTCCACGCGCATTAAAAATAGATTATTTTCTGCATCTTGATGCTGGTCTGCGTGTAAAATATTAGCATTATGCTGATATAAAAAATCAGCAATAGCCGCCACAATGCCTTTGGCATCCGGGCAGGTAATCAGTAATGTTGCAGTATTTTTCATATTAAAGTTTTACAGCCGTTTATTGTCAGCTGTTTAATTAAAAATTTGTGCCATTATACCGAATTGTAATGACTAATTAATCACATGCAGTTAACCATTTGAATGATGAACGAAACCCGTATAAAACCTGATGCTACATCGCACGCTAATATTGTTCTAGCGAATCCACGTGGATTCTGTGCGGGTGTTGACCGCGCCATCATTATCGTAGAGCAAGCATTAGAGAAATTCGGCGCGCCGATCTATGTGCGTAACGAAGTGGTCCACAATAAATTTGTAGTCGATGGACTGCGGGCTAAAGGCGCTATTTTTGTCAATGAACTGGATAAAATCCCCACTGGTAGTACGGTGATTTTTAGCGCGCATGGCGTATCTAAAGCTGTTAGAAAAGAAGCCGAATCACGCGGACTAATAGCATTTGATGCAACCTGTCCGCTGGTCACGAAAGTGCATATCGAAGTAGCTAAAATGCGCCAAGCTAATATGGAAATCGTGATGATTGGTCACAAAGGACATCCTGAAGTTGAGGGGACCATGGGTCAAGCGGAGCGGGGCCAAGCAGAATCGGGTAAAGCCGAAAGCGGCCAAGTTGAAGATGATCATCCTGAAGATAATCCTGCTGATTTAGGTATGTATTTGGTGGAAACGCCTGAGGATGTGCTGAACTTAACAGTTAAAAATCCTGAAAAACTGGCTTTTGTTACGCAAACAACGCTTTCTATGGATGATGCAGCATTGGTGATCAACGCGTTAAAAGCCAAATTTCCGCTGATTAAAGCACCCAAAAGCGACGATATTTGCTATGCCACGCAAAATCGCCAAGATGCCGTCAAAATCATGGCGAAAGATTGTGACTTAGTGATTGTGGTCGGCTCACCCAATAGCTCAAACTCCAACCGATTAAGGGAGGTCGCGCAAAATCAAGGTGTTGAAGCATACATGGTGGACAACGCCAGCTATTTGAAAGCCGAATGGTTGCTTGGCAAAAAGAAAATCGGTGTTTCTGCTGGCGCATCTGCACCAGAAGTGTTGGTGAAAGAAGTGATTGAGAAATTACAAGCTTTATGTGCGGCGGAAGTAACCGAGTTACAGGGCGTGATAGAAAGCGTGGTATTTCAACTGCCAAAAAACTTAACTAATACTGTCACAAAGCCTAAGTAAAATAGACCTCTTTTAAAGAGGATACTAAATTACGATGAATGGGCTATTAAGAAAAATATTGCATTACTTTGCTTTTGAAAAAAGCAAATTTACATGGCTTTATTTAAAACTATGCAAACCTTCTTCAAAAGAGTACACAGGGCTATTAAAAAAAAGGAACTTTTTTTACGCAATGGGCAATAACTGCAATGTTAACTTAGGTGCAAATATTACTGATCCTAAACTGGTTAAATTAGGTAACAATGTTAGGTTGTCTGATTGCACAATCCTTGGACATGACGGTGTGGTTAATATGCTCAATGTAGCTTACAACCTAAAATTAGATGCGGTAGGCAAGGTTGACATCCAAGATAATGTATTTATTGGTCATGGTGCAATTATTATGCCCAACGTAACCATCGGCAGTAACGCAGTGGTTGCTGCAGGGGCCGTAGTTACCAAAGATGTTTTATCAGGCGACATTGTCGGTGGTGTTCCAGCAAAATGTATTGGCAAAGTGGATGACTTGGTAAAGAAAATACAGGTTAAAAATGGCGATTATCCTTGGTTAGAAATAATCGTGGCTAGGCAAGGTGCTTTTGATGCGAAGCTAGAGCCTTTGTTGGTTAAAATGCGCCAACAATATTTTTTTGAGCATAATACTTGATCACAGTCAATTAGCTTGAGTGAATGAAAAAATATAAAACCCCTATTTCGGCACTCGTGCTGATTCATACCAGAGATTTGCAAGTATTAATTATGGAACGTGCTGATAAAGCCGGCTTTTGGCAATCGGTGACGGGCAGTTTGGAAAATGATGAAACGCCAAAACAGGCGGCGATTCGTGAAGTGTTTGAAGAAACAGGACTAGATACCAATCAATACGATTTACAGGACTGGCAAGCCAGCAATGTTTATGAGATTTATCCGCACTGGCGGCATCGCTATGCACCAGGTGTGGTTGAAAACATAGAACATCTATTTGGCTTGGAATTGCCGCAGCCTATGCCGATTACACTAGCCGCAGATGAGCACGTTGGTTACGAATGGGTAGATTGGCGTGAAGCAGCGAATCGCGTTTTTTCCTGGACCAATATTGATGCGCTTAAAAAATTAGGCGAACGACATGGTTTGGTTTTGTAACATAGTCTGTTGTTAGTAATTTACTTTTTTATACAATCGCTTAATAAAAAAATTCCCTAATAAAAATCACCCAGCAAAAAAATAGTTATAAAATAAACCTTTCAAGTGTGACAAGCTCAAACGTATATGCAAACACAAGTTGTTAAAACTAGCCCCATAAAATTTGAAAAATACCAGGCTGTCGATGATGCCGATTGTCAGCGTCGCATTTTTGCTGCGCGCAATAAGCTGGGCAAACGCTTGGTGATTCTAGGTCACCATTATCAAAATGAAGCAGTTTATCGCCATGCTGATTTCACAGGTGATTCGCTTAAATTATCGCGTTATTGCGAAGATTTGGATGCAGAATTTATCGTATTTCTTGGCGTACATTTTATGGCAGAAGTGGCAGATATTTTAAGCCGCCCGGAACAAATCGTTGTTCTGCCAGACTTGGCTGCGGGTTGCAGTATGGCGGATATGGCGAATCTGGCTAAAGTAGAGCGCAGCTATCGCGAACTGAGTAAAGTGCTAGATTTTGATGAAACCATCACGCCTGTTACCTATATTAACTCTGCAGCCGATTTAAAAGCGTTTTGCGGCGAGCATGGCGGCATCGTTTGCACCAGTACTAACGCCCCAAAAATATTGGAATGGAGTTTCGCGCAGCGCGAAAAAGTGTTGTTTTTCCCAGACCAGAATCTAGGACGTTGGTCTGGTCATAAAATGAGCATTCCGCTAGAACAAATGCCGATTTGGGATCCCGATCAGCCAATGGGCGGTTTAACCGTCGAAGAAATCAAAAATGCCAAGATACTATTGTGGAAAGGTCACTGTGCGGTGCATCAGATGTTTAGGCTGCAAAATATCACTAAATTCCGCGCTGAACATCCTGATGGTGTTGTGATTTCGCATCCCGAAGCGCCGTTTGAAGTATGCTTGAACTCGGACTTTGTGGGCTCTACCGAATATATCTTAAAGACTGTGAGTGACTCAGCGCCCAATACCAAATGGCTGGTCGGTACTGAATTAAATTTAGTGAATCGCTTGGCCGAACAAATGAAACCGCAAGGAAAATTAGTGCAATTTATGAGTCATGTAGTGTGCGAATGCAGCACCATGGCGCGTATAGACCCGCAGCACTTGGCTTGGACGTTAGAAAATCTGGCTGAAGGAAAAATCGTCAATCAGATTAAAGTACCTGAACATGATGCCAAATTAGCCAAACTTACACTAGACCGTATGTTGGCGGCTTCATAATTGAGCGACTGCGATTTATGCAAGCCAAGTCCGCACCAAATTTTATGGCAAGATGATTTTTGCCGCGTGGTGCTGTTAAACGATGTGGATTATCCGGCTTATTGCCGTGTTGAATTACTTGAACATATCAAGGAAATGACCGATTTGGCGCCACATCAGCGCGCAAGGACAATGAAAATAGTTTTTGCAGTTGAGTTGGCATTAAGAGAAATAACCCATGCCGATAAAATCAATCTGGCCAGTTTGGGCAATAAAACACCACATGTGCATTGGCATGTAATTCCGCGTTTTGAACATGACAAGCATTTTCCTAATTCTTATTGGGGTGAAGCGCTTCGAGATGGTGGAGCTTTTTTGCTAAATGAATCGCAGAAAAAAGACCTACAAAATAAAGTAAAAGCGCATATTGAATGCAGTTTGCAATCAGAACAAAATTAATTATTATTGATGTAAGTTAACCTATTTTTAGTGTTAACTTCTGGTTGATTTATTCAACCAATAATCGATTCACTACTTTGCCATTGATTAAATGGCTTTCAATAATCTCATCGATATCGTCATTGTCCACAAACGTGTACCAAATCGCCTGCGGATAAACGACTAATAACGGGCCTAACTCGCAACGGTCAAAACAGCCCGCACGATTAATCCGTACTTTACCCTCACCGTTTAAACCTAGTTTTTTTACACGTGATTTCATATAATCAAATGCCGTTTCAGCGCCTTTGTCTTGGCAGCAAGGCTCTCCGTCCGGACGTTGATTCAGGCAGAAAAATACATGATGCTTAAAGTGATTATCCATAACATTAATGCTCATTTTTTCTTTAAAATCATTGGGTTGCCAATGCGTCTTCCTGCGTAAAAGTCCAGGTACGGGTAATACCCAAAATATCGGTATTTTTTTTCATTTCATCGGTAAATTTGGCATAGGGTGCGGCTAAATACACAATATTTTTGGCGGCTTCATCTAACACTTTAGAGCCTGAGCTCTTATCAATATCAATCTTTTCGACGCTGCCATCTGCTTTAATGGATACAGTCATGCGCAATTGGCCATAGATTTTTTGATTGCGCGCCGCTTCCGGATAATTCATATTGCCGATGCGCTCCACTTTTTGTCGCCATGCTTCCAGATACATGGCATCACTGGCTTCTTTGGTGCGTGCCCCGATAAATCTTCTTTTCGGCCGCTTTTGATACTCATCTTGTTGTTTGGCGATCTGCGCTTCCAAACGGTCTATTTCAACACTTGCCGCAATTAAATCGGCGCGATTAAGTGATTTAGCTAGCGCTTTTTGGTCACCTTGTTCAGGGTCCGCAGAAGCAGCTTCTTGCGTAGGATTTGACTCTACTTTTTTGGTGGCATTAATCTGTGTTAATAATTCTTGCGCTTGCTTTTCTAAAATATCGACACGCTGCTGTTCACGCGCTTCTTGCGCTTTTAACTTGGCCGCTTTTGCCGCGCTGTGCGCATCTGCGCTCGGCCTTAGTTTCACTTCTGTGTTTTTTTGCTTGGGCGCCGGCAACGCCGTTTTCATTTGCCGATTCGCATCCGTATTACCACCACGATCTAAATTAGCCTGTGCCAATAACTCGGCTTTTTCAGGCGCTTTTTTGGTTTTGGCATTGACCAGCACTACATTTAATGAAGGTAATTTATTGGCGAGGCGTTTCAGTTCTGGCTCAAAGTGAATGGTTAATATCACAGCATGTATGATCACAGATATGGCAATGGCAACACCAAATGCGTTACCAAATGCATTGTAAGCCAACAAATGACGCTTTGTCGATTTAGTTGCCAATTCGGATTGTTTCAGCACAGCACTCAAACTTTATTTTCCGTTAACGGTTTACTTGCTCAAGATTGTGAAGCATTTAGCGCGTCAAGAATTTTTTGATGCACACCACCAAAACCGCCATTGCTCATCACCAAAATATGGTCGCCCTGTTTGGCTGCATCGCTAATCGCTTTGACTAATAAATTTAGATCATCAAAGGTTTGGGCTTTATTTGCAATCGATTTTAATGCATCAGCGACATCCCAGCCTAAATTCGCACCATAGCAAAATACCAGGTCGGCATCTTTCAAGCTGGCGGGCAATGCGTCTTTCATCACGCCCAGTTTCATGGTGTTACTTCTAGGTTCAAGCACCGCTAATATGCGCGCGTGATTTAAATTTTCAGCGCCTGATTTAATATCACTGATCTTGGCGCGTAAGCCTGCAACTGTCGTTTCGATCGCCGTCGGATGATGCGCAAAATCATCATAAACGGTAATGTTATTCACCACGCCCTTAGTTTCCATGCGGCGCTTCACATTTTTAAATTCCGTCAATGCGGCAATACTGACATCAGTAGAAACCCCCACATGGCGCGCGGCTGCGATACTTGCCAAGGCGTTCATACGATTATGCTCACCCAACAAATCCCAATTCACTCGACCTTGCGATTTGCCCTGATAGACCACATCAAAACTACCATCGCCGGTTGCATTGTCGGCTTGCCAATCTGCATCGGTGCCAAATTTTTCCACTGGCGTCCAGCAGCCCTTTTCAATCACGCGATTCAGGCTAGACTCTTTACCATTAGCCACTACTAAACCCTGCTGTGGAACGGTGCGAACTAAGTGATGGAACTGTTTTTCAATCGCAGCCAGATCATCAAAAATATCGGCATGGTCAAATTCCAAGTTATTTAATACTGCCGTGCGCGGGCGGTAGTGCACAAATTTTGAACGCTTATCGAAGAACGCGGTGTCGTATTCGTCGGCTTCAATGACGAAAAAAGGCGAAATGCTTTTGGTGTCTTGCTTTGGTGATAGTGGCAAACGTGCCGAAACATCAAAGTTTTGTGGTACACCGCCGATTAAAAAACCTGGTGCCAAACCTGCGTATTCCAATATCCAAGCTAACATAGATGAAGTAGTTGTTTTACCATGCGTTCCAGCAACCGCTAAAACCCATTTACCCTGCAGCACATTCTCTGCCAGCCATTGCGGGCCGGAAATATAAGGCAAGCTAAAAT
>JAZKEJ010000175.1:0-610 GCA_040387095.1 Pseudomonadota bacterium
TTGCCTCGACCAGTGCGCGGTTGCTAATATTGTCTTCTACATACAGTATCGGATGCTTGTTGCTTAACGATATATATTTTTTGTCTTGTGCTGGTTGGGTTAACTGCTTGGATTCTGCACTTGGTTCACAAGCACCAATTTCTATCCAAAACAAGCTTTTATGCTCTGCCACATGGATGCTGCCATTCATTGCCAGCATAATCTGCTTGGATAGTGCAAGGCCAAGACCAGTGCCTTCTACTTTTGTCTGTTCAGCGCCTAATCGGTCAAATGGCGTAAATAGTCGCTCTTTTAAATCTTTAGGAATGCCTAAACCTGCATCCTGCACTTCAATAATAATGTGGTCATGATTACGGTAAGCATTTAATCGCACGGTAGAGCTGACAGGGCCGTATTTAAGCGCATTTGACAGCAAATTAAGCACCACTTGCAGCAGCTTTTGCCTGTTAGCCATTGCCCATAAATTTTGTACAATGTCACTTTTAATCTCTATATCTCGAATTTTTCCTATCGGTGCGATGTAATGTGTGGCTTCTTCTAGTAAATCATTCACTGCAATTGGCGTTAATTCCAGTGATATCTCCCCAGATTCAATTCTGGCAATCTCAAG
>JAZKEJ010000175.1:620-17767 GCA_040387095.1 Pseudomonadota bacterium
TCAGTTTGAGTAAATGCTGTCCTGCACCTAAAATAAGCGAAACACTATCACGCTGTTTTCCTGGAGATAAATCCTGTTCTAATAGTTGGGCGAAGCCTAAAATAGCATTGAGCGGCGTTCTAAGTTCATGGCTTGTTCTAGATAAAAACATGCTTTTTGACGCGCTAGCTTCTTCTGCTTCTCGCCTTGCTTGAATAGAGTCGCTGATATTTTGTGCAAGTAATTGTGATGCATGATCAAGCTCATCAGATAATTGACCTAACTCATCACGGCTACTTGAGGGTAAGTCTAGTTTTTCTGCTTTTGCAAGATGCGCAGCAGAATCTCTAAGCAACCGTACGCGTTTAACAATAGTTCGCGAGAAAATCCATACCGCCATCAACGAGCCAATAATGCCAGATGTTACTGCAAGCAATGTAATAATAATGTGGCGTTGGCGCTCACTGGCGACATCTCGCTGGTCTTTTGCAACCAGAATCGCCTCTTCAGCGTTAAGGCGCTCAATTTCAAATCTTAGCTTATCTAGCGTATTAACCTGAGATTTAAACTTTTTAATCAACTCATCTGATGCAATATCTGATTCATATTCAGAGAGTATTCTCAAGTCGTGCAGGTTTTGTTCGACCAGCGGCTTTATTTCAGTAAGGCGTTTTTTTTGCCCGGCATCTTCAAGCTGAATCTCTAATTCGGTCAATATGGCAGGTAATTTATTTTCAACTTCAAAAAAGATCTCAAGAAAATGTTTATCTCCTGTGAGTAAATAATCCCTGACGCCTGTTGATGCTTCAATCAGGAATGTATGAACTTTTTGGATATCGCGCTGATTTTGCAACGCTAATCTAAGTTTATTTTCAAGCTGAGTAGATTCTTGTTCCCTGAGGTATAAAGAACCAAGTGAAGCCAATAAAACTAGTAGGGGTAGGGCAATTACACAAACACCTTTTATACCTAAAGGTAAATCTTGCCATGCCTGTGCAATCATGCCGAGTGGCTGAAAATGATAATTTTTAACAGATTGTGCTGGCGTATTTTTCATCATTAAAAATGCGTTAATAGCTTCAAGACTTATATCCAAGCTCCACGGCTTTAACCGCTGCTTGCGTTCTGTCTTTTACACCAAGCTTATTTAAAATGCGCTCAACATGAATTTTAGCAGTGCCAGGCGCAATCCCTAGTTTAGCACCTAGCTCATTATTGCTTAAACCTGAGGGCAAAAGTGCCAAAATTTCACGCTCCCTAGGGGTTAAAGTTTCTAAAATTGTTTGATCGCCTACAGTGCGAACTGGACCTTGATGCTGTGATATTGCTAATCCTATTAAACCTGCAAACGCCTGCAAAGATTCAATTTCTGCTGATTCCAACATGAGTTTTTTGCCGGATAACCCAATAATACCTTTGCCATGTTTGCCTAATGCGACAGGAATCAAGCACTCATGATGACTGATATCGCCATGCGTCCAAAGCTGAGTGCCTTTATTTTCGTACAAACTAAACTGAACTGGATTTTTAAGCATCATCGCCAATACTCCCATCATGGGGACTCTTGCCCCGACAGGCAACGTTTGACCTAGCTGATCAAATACAACTAGTTTGCCTGAATTTTCGATGGCTAGTAAAGCGTGTTGCCCTGAGAGCAGGCTACAAAGTGAGTGCAGTAAACTGGAAGAAACTCCAATGCTCCATCCATGTTCGAACAGTTGTTGGCCTAGATTAAGGTAAAGCCGTAAATGTGTGTCGTTAGCTTGGGTTTGTTTAAGACTTTCCCTAAGCGCGCGTGCGCTTATTGGCTGTTCAATATGGTTAAGTGGGTCGTTCGGCATATGCCAAGTAGTATATACCGTTCTACCTATTTTGGTAGATTTATACTGTACTTACACCGTGCATAATGCGTTTCATCGGAGAAGCAGTAAAAACCGAAATTTATAACAGTAACTTTATTAAAGGATGAGAAAAATGAAAAACTTAAATTTAGCAGTGATTGTTTCAGCAGCAGTTTTAATGGTATCAGGTACAGTAAACGCTGAAGATACCTATACAAAAAATGTACATAACCAAAATTTATCAAAACGTCCATATCACCAACCTGTGCCAGATAGCGTTTATCAAAAAGCAAACGAATTTGAAGGTGCGACTTTGGTACGAGGTGAACTAAGCGACGATGAAAATGCAGTAAACAAACATCAACAAGTGATGCGCATGAATCAGTTATCAAAACGTCCATACTAGTTGGAATGTTAACGAGGAGATGATTATGAAGAGCAAAAGTCTTATAGCATTAGCAGCAGCCATACTCTTAACAACAGGTGTTGTTCAGGCTGGGGATGATAAAGCGAGTAATATCATCGACCAAAATTTGTCAAAACGCCCATACACAGAGCCAGCTAGTGATTCAAATACCAGCAAAGTAGATAACTGGGATGGTGCAACGCTGATAAAACAAGAAGCGGGCGAAGAAAAAGCTGGACCAACTAAATATCAGCAACTGCGCATCCGCATGTTAGGACAGCGGCCTTATATGGAAGGTAAATAGTTTATGAAAAGACAATATCTTTTCATATATCGGTTTATATGATAGGTTATAAATAAGCACAAAGGTGGTAATGCCACCTTTGTGCGTTGTATTTTGACTAAACAAACGCAAGGTACGTTATAAATTAGAAACTAAGTTTTAATAATAAGACTCTATAATATGGCTATCGTTAGTGGTGGTAGTGATTTTCTATAATTTTCTTTTAATTTCAATGTTTTAGGATAAAAATAAATGGCAGTAGACCAGTCGCAACAATCGAAGTTTTCCAGTTTTTTTAAAGAGTTTAATAGCGATTTCCCCGCCAGTATTGTCGTATTTTTTGTAGCGTTGCCATTATGTTTAGGAATTGCTTTAGCCTCTGGCGCACCACTGTTTTCAGGCGTTATTGCGGGGATTGTAGGTGGTATTGTTGTTGGTACGTTTAGCGGATCACAATTAGGTGTAAGTGGTCCAGCGGCCGGCTTGGCAGTAATCGTATTAACGGCAATTGCCACTTTAGGATCATTTCAAGCTTTCTTGTTAGCAGTCGTTTTGGCTGGTGTCATACAATTTATTATGGGTTATTTAAAGGCAGGGTTTATTGCTTACTTTATCCCTTCATCAGTGATTAAGGGCATGTTAACTGGTATTGGTTTGCTGATTATTCTGAAGCAAATTCCGCATGCACTAGGTTATAGCCCAGACTTTGTTGGAGATGAATCATTCTCACAATTGGACGGCGAAAATACGTTTACTTCTTTAATGAGTGCCTGGGAATTACTCACACCAGGTGCCACATTAATCGGATTAGTATCGCTGGCAGTGTTGATTTTTTGGGATGCAGTGATGCTTAAAAAGCATCGCCTCTTTCAAATCCTGCAAGGCCCGATTGTTGTAGTGTTAATGGGTATTTTATTTAACTATCTATATTTAAAAGGTTTTTTCGGATTGACATTGCAGCCGAATCAAATGGTTGAACTGCCTGTTGCCGAGGGCATTGGTGGCTTTATCAATCTGTTTACTTATCCTGATTTTTCACAATGGTCTAATCCTGAAGTGATTAAAATTGCAATAGTGATGGCTATTATTGCCAGTTTGGAAACATTGCTTTGTGTTGAAGCAGCAGATAAGCTAGACCCGCTTAAGCGTGTGACACCGACAAATCAGGAATTGAAAGCGCAAGGGATTGGCAATATCGTTTCTGGCTTGATTGGTGGCATACCAGTTACTCAAGTGATTGTACGTAGTTCTGCCAATATCTCGTTTGGTGCCAAAACTAAGCTGTCAGCTATCTTGCACGGCGTGTTTATGCTTATTAGTGCTGTTACGATTGCCAAGTTTCTGAACATGATTCCGCTTGCCAGCTTAGCAGCAATTTTATTGATGGTTGGCTATAAATTAACTAAACCTAGCTTGTTTAAACAGATGTTTGATTTGGGTTGGGAACAGTTTTTCCCATTCGTCGTCACAGTTGTAGCGATTATCCTGACTGATTTACTGACAGGTATTGGGATTGGTTTAGCAGTGGCAATTTTATTTACGCTGCACCATAGTTATCGCAACTCGCACTACATAGATGATGTGACGACCACGGAAGATGATAAAGTCGTGCATCATTTGGTGCTGGCTGAAGATGTCTCATTTTTTAATAAAGCCAGTATTGTTAAAGTGCTAGAAGCCATCCCAAAAAATTCAAAAGTGATTATTGATTGCAGCAACAATAGAGCGATTGATTATGACGTAAGTGAATTTATCCGGGATTATCAGTTGCATGCAAAACTTAAAAATATCACCGTTGAAACAATCGCATTCGTTCCACCAAAATCTTAAATTTTCTAACCTAACTTAATTAAACTATTAAATATTATGTATAAACACCCATTAAATAATCGAGAAAAAATTACTCCAACAGAGGCGCTGGATATTCTATTAGAAGGAAACGAGCGCTTTATAACCAACCAAACTGAGACAAAAGACTTTAAAGGATTGTTGTCAATCGTTACCGAACAGCAGCGTCCGTTTGCGGCTTTTTTAAGTTGTGCAGACTCTCGTGCGCCAGTTGAGCTGATATTCGATCAGGCGCTGGGAGATATTTTCAGTGTGCGTTTGGCTGGTAATATTGCATCAGATAAAGCCATTGGCTCACTGGAATATAGTACTAAACATTTAGGAAGTAAGTTAATTGTAGTGATGGGACATACCGCATGTGGCGCGGTTAAAGCCGCGTGTGATGAGTACAGGGAAGGGCATATTGGCGAAATCGTCAATATGATTCGTCCTTGTATTCGTTTTGAAAAAGAAGAAGTGGAAGACAGAAGTTCCAACAACAAAGACTTTGTAGATAAAGTAGTCAAATTAAACGTACAGTATCAAATAGATACTATTATTCGCTGCAGTGACCTGATTGACCAGCAACTGAGAAATAAAGAAATTGGTATTATTGGCGGTGTGTTTAACTTTAAAACAGGTAAAGTCGATTTTTTAGAAGAAACTTTGACAACTTAATTGAGCTTAAATAAAAAAAAGCCACACAATGTGTGGCTTTTTTAATGCTTTTATCGATGGCCTTCTTTAGCCATGTTGATGCTGTATTTGGGGATCTCTACTACTAAGTTATCGTTGCCAATGATGGCTTGACATGACAAGCGCGAATTGGGTTCTAAGCCCCAAGCTTTATCCAGCAAGTCGTCTTCCATGTCATCAGATGCTTCAATTGTTTTAAAACCTTCACGAATAATGACATGGCAAGTTGTGCAGGCACAAGCCATATCGCATGCGTGATCGATATCTATTTCATTTCTTAATAAAGTTTCGCAGATAGAATCACCTGTTTTCGCATCAAGAGAAGCGCCATCTGGGCAAAGTTCAGCATGTGGTAGTACGATAATTTGTGGCATCTGTCTGTCGTTCCAATTATAAATCTAAAGTATTCAACTGTTTGCCGCTCAGTGCCCGTTTAACTGACGCATCCATGCGCGCCGCTGCAAAATGTTCAGTTGCATGGTTGAGCTTTTCAACCGCCTGATTAATCACATCAGCGTCTTGCGTTTCCATAACGGTTTGCAGTTGTTGCATTTCAGCTTCAATCGCTTGTCTTTCTTTTAAACTAATTAACGCTCCGTCACTAGCTAGTGCAGCTGTTACCGCTTCAATGATGGCTCCTGCATCTACCCGCGCTTCTGCCAGCATGCGCGCCTTTTTATCTGCCTCAGCACTGCTAAAAGAAGCTTTGAGCATGCTGGTGATTTCATCTTCGCTTAAACCATAGGAAGGCTTAACCGTAATATTTGCTTCAATATTACTAGTAGTCTCGCGTGCTGAAACGGATAGCAATCCATCGGCATCCACTGTAAACGTTACACGAATGCGCGCAGAACCTGCCACCATCGGCGGAATGCCGCGCAACTCAAAACGCGCCAGTGAGCGACAATCGCTGACCAACTCACGCTCACCTTGAACCACATGAATACTCATTGCAGTCTGGCCATCTTTATAGGTTGTGAACTCTTGCGCGCGCGCTACCGGCAACGTGCTATTGCGATGAATGACTTTTTCAGCCAAGCCGCCAAAAGTTTCCAAACCTAATGAAAGCGGAATCACATCCAGCAATAATAAATCGGCATCGCTTTTATTGCCGGCTAATATATTGGCCTGAATCGCTGCCCCAAGTGCGACGACTTTATCCGGATCCAGATTGGTGAGTGGTGCCTGTTTAAAATATTCCGCCACTGTTTTGCGTATTTGCGGCATTCTGGTTGCACCGCCGACCATCACTACACCGTCAATCTGTTCAATTGCCAAGTTTGCGTCTCTCATGGCTTTGCGCATAGGGCTTAATGTTTTTTGCACTAGGTTGCAGGTAAGCGCAATAAATTCGTTTGTACTGAGGGTTAAGTCGACGAATTCACCATCGCTTAACATGCAGCTAATATTTGCTTCTGCATGTTCAGTCAGCCATTCCTTGGCTTCGCGCGCTTTGGTTAATAAAAGTCGCGTATCTTTTGCATTGCGTGGGAAAAGCTTGGCAGTTTCTAGAATCCAGCAGAAAATGCGCTGGTCAAAATCATCGCCACCCAACGCGGAATCACCATTGGTGGCCAATACCTCAAATACGCCTTTGCTTAGTTTGAGAATAGACACATCAAATGTGCCGCCGCCTAAGTCGTAGATCACATAAGTGCCTTCGCTGGCATTATCCAGTCCATATGCTACCGCAGCTGCGGTTGGCTCATTCAGCAAACGCAATACATTCAAGCCTGCTAACATTGCAGCATCTTTAGTCGCTTGACGCTGCGCATCATCAAAGTAGGCAGGAACGGTAATCACTGCACCAACTAATTCACCGCCTAAAGCGTTTTCTGCACGCACTTTCAATACTTTTAAAATTTCAGCAGAAACTTCTACCGGGCTTTTAACACCAGCACGCGTTTCAATTTGCAGCATGCCGGTTTGAGCAGCCTTAACTGCTTCGTCAGTATTTATGTTGGATTCTGAAAATTTGTAAGGTAATTGCGAGGCATCAATATCTTTTAAGCCGCGTCCCATAAAACGTTTAACGGAAACAATCGTATTGTGCGGATCTTGATTTTGTTTTTTCTGTGCATCAAAGCCAACTTCTACCGAATCATCAGCAGAATAGTGCACGACTGAAGGCAGTAGAGTATGACCATATTCGTCGGGAAGCACGCTGCTTAAACCGCTACGCACGGTAGCAACTAGCGAATTTGTAGTACCTAAATCAATACCAACTGCTAATCGATGCTGATGCGGCGCGGCACTCATGCCTGGTTCGGATATTTGCAATAATGCCATCTAACTAGTTCTCTATTTGTTCAATTACTTTATGAATATCGGCACATACTTTGTCGATAAAGATGAGTTTGCGCGTTGCGTCTGTTGCCGATACATAATCCTGTTTTTCGTCTATTAAGCCAACCAAAGTTGTATTCAACGACTTTGCTTCCTGCGTAATTTCATTGAGTAACTGATCTATGGCATCAATATCTTTAGCCGCTTTCGCATCCTCCAATGTTTCCCGCCATTCCATCTGTTGCATCAAAAAATTAGCAGGCATTGCGGTATTAGTTTCGCTAATCGCTTCAATACCTTGCAGCTCTAATAGGTATTTGGCGCGCGAAGCAGGTTTTTTAAGTATTTGATAAGCTTCATTTGCCAGTGTAGCCATTTGCATGGATTTCAGTTTTTCAGCTGACGTTGCATTCACAAATCGATCGGGGTGCGATTCTGACTGTATCTTGCGGTAATGATTTTCTAAGATGGCTAAATCGATATTGAATGCTGATTTCAGCCCGAACAATTCAAAATAACCTTGTGTCACATAATTTTGTATCACGCTGCCTTGAATCACACAGTAAAACTTTCACCGCAACCGCATTCATCTTTCACATTCGGGTTATTGAACTTAAATCCTTCGTTCACCCCTTCTTTGGTGAAGTCCAGCTCAGTGCCATCAATGTAGACAAGGCTTTTCGGGTCAACAATAATTTTAACGCCGTGGCTTTCAAATGCGGTGTCTTCTGCATTTAATTCATCTACAAACTCTAAGGTATACGCCATACCAGAGCAGCCAGTGGTTTTAACACCCAAGCGTAGGCCAACGCCTTTACCGCGATTGGAAAGGAATTTTTCAACACGTGTTGCTGCAGTTTCAGTTAAGGTAATTGCCATAAATTATTATCAATTTTTTAAAATGATCATTCCTGCATCAGCAGAATTAAAGATCGGTTATGCCAATACTTTTGCTGATTGTTTGGCTTTAATATCTGCCACGGCAGCCTTAATTGCATCTTCCGCTAACACTGAACAATGGATTTTGACTGGCGGTAGAGCCAATTCTTCAGCAATGGCAGAGTTTTTAATCGCATAAGCTTCATCAATGGTTTTACCTTTTAACCATTCTGTTACTAATGAGCTTGACGCGATGGCAGAACCGCAACCATAGGTTTTGAATTTAGCATCTTCAATAATGCCGCTATCGTTTACCTTAATCATCAACTTCATCACGTCGCCGCAAGCTGGCGCGCCAACCATACCCGTACCTACATTTGGGTCGTTTTTATCTAAACTGCCCACATTACGTGGATTTTCATAATGGTCTAAAACTTTGTCGCTATATGCCATGATACTTCTCCTTTGTGTATTTGAACTGCTTCACAAACTCTTCGTTACAGCGCCTTGCCTTACTATTCGTACTGCTTTAGCTTGTCGCTTTGATTTTGTTTACCATTTCAAATACTGTTAATTCAAATTCCAATTATTATTTTGGTGACTATTTAAGATTTCTTGTCTGGTTAGACGGAAAATTGTGACGTTTAGTTTTCTAAACGAGCAATTTGACAACAACGTCAGCAAACAAAAATTAAATAATTAATGCGCAGCCCACTGAACCTTACTAATATCAATACCATCTTTGAACATATCCCAAAGCGGCGATAACTCACGCAATTTACTTACTTTGCTTTTTAGCAGTTCAATTGTGTAATCTACATCGGCTTCTGTGGTAAAACGCCCGATAGAAAAGCGGATTGAACTATGCGCCAATTCGTCATTACGGCCTAAGGCACGCAAAACATAACTTGGCTCAAGGCTGGCAGAAGTACAAGCAGAACCGCTTGATACCGCAATATCTTTTATCGCCATAATCAGCGATTCGCCTTCAACATAGTTAAAGCTAATATTTAAATTATGCGGAATACGATGATCCAAATCACCATTCACGTAAGTTTCTTCAATGGTTTGCAAGCCATGCAGTAATTTATCGCGCAATTTACGGATGCGTGCATTTTCAAATTCCATTTCTTCGCGCGCGATACGGAATGCTTCGCCCATACCGACAATTTGGTGCGTGGCTAATGTGCCAGAACGCATGCCGCGCTCATGACCGCCGCCGTGCATTTGTGCTTCGATACGAATACGCGGTTTACGGCGTACATATAAAGCGCCGATTCCTTTAGGGCCGTAGGTTTTATGCGCACTAAAACTCATTAAATCTACTGGCAATTTTTCCAAATCAATCGCTACTTTTCCTGTCGCTTGCGCAGCATCCACATGGAAAATAACGCCATTTTCGCGGCAGATATTACCAAGCGCTTCAATGTCTTGAATCACACCGATTTCATTATTCACCAGCATTACGCTGGCTAAAACCGTGTCAGGCTGAATCGCGGCTTTGAATTTTGCTAAATCTACCAAGCCATTAGGTTCAGGCTGCAAATAAGTCGCTGTAAAGCCGACGCGCTCAAGTTCACGTACTGCGTCAATCACTGCCTTATGCTCGGTAGCAATAGTCAGAATGTGTTTGCCTTTGGTTGACGCGTAAAAATTAGCCGCGCCTTTGATCGCTAGATTGTTCGATTCTGTTGCGCCAGATGTCCAGACGATTTCGCGTGGGTCTGCACCAACTAGTTTGGCTACTTCTTCGCGTGCAATCTCAACTGCTTTTTCTGCAGTCCAGCCAAATGGATGGCTGCGGGACGCAGGGTTACCAAAATGTTCTGTAATAAACGGAATCATTTTTTCTGCCACACGCGGATCAACCGGTGTGGTGGCAGAGTAATCTAAATAAATCGGTTTTCTTTCTGACGCTTGTATTTCTGACATTTGTTACCTTCTAAAATTGTCTAAATTCTTTTAAAAATACTTATTTAATAATATTCAGGTTTAATAATATTCAAGCAGTTATTGCCGCAAAATTTCTTAATCGTAGCAATTCACTTTCAAGCACAGATAAAAACTGTCGTACCTGTTCCAGTGTATTACTTAATCCAAAACTCACCCGTACTGCACCGCGCGCCAGTTCTGCATCCACACCCATCGCCAGTAATACATGGCTGGGCTCTCCGCTATCGCTGGAGCAGGCGGAGCCACTGGCAACCGCAAAGCCTTTACGATCTAAAGCCACTACCAAGGTTTCGCCATCAATATTGGGAAAGGCGAAAAAACTAGTGTTAGTTACTCGTTTTGCATGGTTGGCAAATAAATGGGCACCTAGTTTAACCAAGCCAACCTCACAAAAATCACGCAATTTTTTTGTGTGTGCTGCAAATGCTTTTAAATCTCTAATCGCCAATTCGCAAGCTGCGCCAAAGCCAACAATCGCGGCCAAATTTTCTGTACCGCTACGCAATCCTTTTTCCTGTCCACCGCCATACAGCAATGGCTGTATATCCAGGCGTTTATCCATAATTAAAGCACCTGCCCCAAGCGGCCCGCCAATTTTATGGCTGGATACTGTCATAGTATGCACATTTAAATCGGCAAAATTAACGGCAATTTTGCCTAATGCCTGCACTGCATCGCTGTGTACATATGCTTTATTCCGCAAAGCCAAATCTGCAATTGCAGGTAAGTCCTGTATGACACCAGTTTCGTTATTCACCAGCATGACAGACACTAAATTAGTGGGGGCTGACAGCAAATTATGCAAGTGGTGCATATCTAAATTACAATCAGCATTCACTCCAACTTCTATGGCTTGCCAGCCGCGCGATTGCATCGCAAGGGCAGGGCGCGATACGCACGGATGCTCAACCGCACTAATTAATATTTGCCCATGACGCAGCTTGCTCGTAATCCCCAACACTGCAAAATTATTTGCTTCAGTCCCGCTCGCCGTAAAGATGACTTGGCTGGGATGTGCATTTACTGCTTCAGCCACTTGCTCGCGGGCATGTTCCACTGCAGCGCGTGCTGTCCTACCATAACTATGGCGGCTGGTTGCATTGCCTTGTTGCTCAACCATAAACGGCAGCATGCTTTCAAGCACTTGCGGCCTGAGTGCTGTGGTGCTGTTATGATCAAAGAAAATATGTGCCAATTTAAGTGTTTGTATCGTTAAGTATTTTGCATTATTAAATGTTGGATTAACCGCATTTAAACAGACGCTTCTTCTCGCAATTTTTTAATAGCACCTGTTTCAATACCAGCGCTTTCTGCACAAGATTTAGATTGCAGATTGCGCGGTGAAAAGTGTACTTTGCTACCCAATGAAGCCTCCTCATTGTGGCGCTGGCTTTCTACCATATCCGCCAAAGTGACGCCTGACAAATAGTCCAAAATCTTATCGTTAAGCGACGCCCATAAATCATGTGTCATACAACGGCCCGTATCGTGGCAATTTTCTTGACCACCGCACTGGGTAGCATCAATTAACTCATCCACTGCAGTGATAATGTTAGAAACTGAAATTTCACTGTGAGCCTTAGCTACACGATAACCGCCGCCAGGACCACGCACGCTTGTCACTAAACCTTGGCGACGAAGGCGGCTAAATAATTGCTCTAAATATGAAAGCGAAATCGCCTGGCGTTCACTAATGCCAGCCAGTGTCACCGGCTTTGCATTGCCATTGATAGCCTCGTTCAAAGCGAGGTCTAACATGGCGGTTACCGCAAAACGACCCTTGGTTGTAAGTCTCATATGTTAGTTAAAGTTTAATTAAGCAATCGTAAAGTATATAATAACCTACTAAATTAGTCAATTATTAACAGCTTAGGTTCGTTAAGTATTTTTAGATTTTTTAGAGGCGAAAGCTTCGCCTAATTCAGCATCAGCATTTACATCTGATAATAGTGCAAGTTTTTGTTTTAATGAATTTATTTCAACATCTTGTTTGGCGGCGTGATCCAGCAAGCTGTGAATCGCTTTGGTGACAGGGTCATTATTATCATCGCCTACAGCATAGGCACTGAACCCAATTTTTTGTGCGGTTTCATCACGTTGTTTGGCTTTTTCTTCCTCTAAAATTCGCGCAGGAATGCCAACAGCAGTTGCGTTTTCTGGCACATCTTTCACCACCACTGCATTAGAGCCGATTTTGGCATTTTTGCCAATCGTAATTGGCCCAAGCACTTTTGCACCAGCGCCAATGACGACTCCTTGCTCAAGTGTTGGATGGCGCTTACCTTTATTCCAGGATGTACCGCCCAATGTCACGCCATGATACAAAGTGCAGTCATCGCCAATCACTGCCGTTTCACCAATCACAACACCCATGCCGTGATCAATAAACACGCGGTTGCCAATTGTTGCACCAGGATGAATTTCAATACCTGTCAAAAATCGGCCCAGATGCGAAAAAGCACGCCCAAGCCAATAAAGACGAGCGCTCCATAACCAGTGACTAAAGCGATGCATAATCAGTGCATGTACGCCGGGGTATGTGGTTAAAATTTCAAAATGTGTACGCGCGGCGGGATCACGGTCAAAAACAATTGAAATATCTTCTTTTAAATGATTAAACATACCAAAATAAGGTGAGAAAATAAAAGCAGTATTATGCCATAAAAGTTAATTGTTGACTATTTTAGTAGGAATAAGCTGTAAGTGTAGTATCTGACTTATCTCGGCAGCATTCCTTATGATAAACCTACTTATTATCAAGAATTTTTTAAGTGAAAATGGATAATTTAAATAGTAAAAAATTGTTATTAAGTGATTGAATAATATAATGTTATTTATTAATTATTCCAGTATAAAAATTACCTTATTGATGATTTGATTCGAAAAATAGCTTGGATATTTTGGGCGAACATGAAGAGTTGCCTGATGACTTCATAGTTAGTTTTTAGTTAAGCCGTATGTTAAGCCGTATAAAGCCCGAAAAATTTTAGTTTGGGAATTTTTGGCTTAACATCCGTAGCATGCAAGCCTAATATTTGTTATGTTTTCTTGGCTCTTGCGTCAGTGTTAAAACACCTCTTAATAAATTCACTTCCTCTTTCTCTAGTCTTGCGCGGGCGTAAATTCTACGCATGCGCTCGCTTAGTTTTTTAGGCGCGGTGGGGTTTAAGTAGCCAATATGCAGCAAAGTTTGTTCCAAATGCGCATAAAAACCTTCTAATGCATCATTAGTCGCCAGTTCAGTGGCTTCTGGCGCATCAATTTTGCCATCTAATATTGCCATGCGTAATTCATAACACATGACTTGTACGGCAGCAGCTAAGTTTAAAGAGGAGTATTCTGGATTAGCTGGAATCATCGCCAGCATTTGGCAGCAGTCTAATTCTGCATTACTCAAGCCGCTCATCTCCGTGCCAAATACAAAGGCAATCGGCTGGTTAATAGCGATTTTACTTGCCTCAATAGCTGCAACGCGCGCATTAACGGTTTCATGCGATAAATAACGTTTTCTGGCGCTCATGCCAATTGCAAACGCACAGCCTGTTAATGCTTCACTTAAAGTTTCCGTCACAATTGCACGTTCCAGCAAATCGGCTGCGCCAGTAGAAAGTGCGGTAGCGTGTGCATCAGGAAATTTATCGGGTTTAACTAAGTACAAGTGTTGCAGGCCCATCGTTTTCATGGCGCGCGCGGCAGAGCCGATGTTACCAGGGTGACTGGTTTGGCAAAGGACAATACGGATATTATTAAATATATTTTGTGGCGTCATGGAATGGCTTTGGCTGCAAAGTTAACGGGTTTAGTTTGGTAATAAATGAGATAAAAGCTAAAATAGCATTTTAACAGCTCTTTAAAATTGTTTTCCGCTGGTTTTCCACCTCACATGGCTAAAAGTATGGGATTGTGGTGAATAAAGCGCAAGGCGTAAAATTGAATCATACTGCAAACAGTGGATATAGTGCTGCATGTACTATTCAATTTTGCAATGCCGCGATTTGCCATCGCAATTACCGAAATTTTGACTTTAAGTAAAGATAACAAACATGCATCCAATGCTAATCCATGCAGTAAAAGCCGCGCGCGAAGCAGGCCGTATTATTAATAAGGGTTCCAATGATGTGGGCGCGCTTACCGTTCAAAGCAAAGATTTTAACGATTATGTGAGCGAGATTGACCGCGCAGCCGAGCAAGCCATTATTGATACCTTGAGATATGCCTACCCAGACCACGGGTTTTTGGGTGAAGAGAGCGGTAATACTAATCAAGAGTCTGAAAACATTTGGATCATCGACCCGCTGGATGGTACGACCAATTTCCTGCACAATTTTCCAGTCTATTGTGTATCGATCGCGCTTCAGCAAAAAGGTGTGTTAACACAGGCGGTGATTTACGACCCTGTACGCAATGACTTGTTTACAGCGACTAAAGGCCGTGGCGCATTTTTAAATGATAAACGCATCCGCGTGGCGAACCGCAGCAAATTGCAAACGGCACTGATTGCTACCGGTTTTCCGTTTAAGAACTTCACGCATTTAGATACTTATATGGCGATGTTGAAAGACATGATTAAAAGTACCAGCGGTATTCGTCGCCCTGGTTCTGCTGCGCTAGATTTAGCTTACGTGGCGGCTGGATATACGGATGGTTTTTTTGAGATGAATCTATCAGCTTGGGATATCGCCGCCGGTGGCCTGCTGGTGCAAGAGGCTGGCGGGATCGTTGGCGATTTTGAAGGCAACGAAAGCTGGTTGACTACTGGAAATATTGTGGCAGCAAACCCGAAAGTATTTTCTCAAATGCTGCAAGTGTTAAGCCCGCACTTAACACCAGCGCAAAAAACCCAGTTTGCTTGAGGATTAATTTCTCAAATTTAGCTTGCATTATTCAGTTTCCTTTGAAGAGCATTTAGTGCACTGAGTCGGTTTCAATTAATGTGCGATTGATAATGAAGGCCATATTAAATAATTCATCATCTGCCGTTAAGGCTACGCGGTGAAAAAAATCGGCTTTGTATTCTGCGTCCGAAGCCAGTTTTTCAACATCAAAAGGGCCCATTACTTCACGGCAGCGAATTAAAAATTGAGCGTACATTTCATATTGATTTTTCATTTTTGCCATGTCCTTTTAAGTTTTATAAAATTCTGTAACAGCGTGTTTTATTAACTGCACAAGTTGTGCCAGATTTATTTGAATCAGCCTGACAAGTTAATAGGCTGATTTATTTGAATATTTTTTTGGAGCATTATTTGAGATGATGAAATGCCCACAATAAATGTTGATATATTGAACATATTGACGAAAATCTTTATAAAATGGCTCCAGCCAATTTCCTGAAACTATTCTTGTGACCACACCAGTCAAAACTCAAAATCCAGCTGAAGCCCATATTGTCAATCACACGCCTATGATGCAGCAATACTTAGGCTTAAAAGCGCAGCATCCCGATATGCTGATGTTTTATCGTATGGGTGATTTCTATGAACTATTTTTTGAAGACGCTGAAAAAGCCTCGCGTTTATTGGGTATTACACTCACCAGTCGCGGCACTAGTAATGGCGAGCCAATTAAAATGGCTGGTGTTCCCTATCATGCGGCTGAGCAGTATTTAGCCAAACTTGCCAAAATGGGCGAAGCGGTCGCGATTTGTGAGCAAGTTGGTGACCCTGCTAGATCCAAAGGCCCTGTCGAGCGTAAAATCACGCGATTACTGACGCCAGGAACATTGACCGATAGCGCTTTATTGGACGAAACACGCAATAATGTATTGTTAAGTGTTTGTTTTTTTGATGGTTTAATTGGCTTGGCGCAATTAAATCTGGCGTCCGGTGCATTTACGTTAAGTGAAATTGCGCTGGGACAATTGGCACAAGAGTTAGCGCGAATTAATCCTGCAGAAATTGTGTGTGAAGACAATTTAACAAGCGTGCAAGAAAACAGTATTAACCAACACAAAGCACCCAAAAAGCGATTAAGCGCATGGCAGTTTGATATGTCAGCTGCGATGGCTGGTTTAACAAAGCAGTTGAATACATTGGATTTAAACGGTTTTGGTTGTGCCGATTTAAAGCCAGCGATAAGTGCGGCTGGTGCATTATTGGACTATGTAAAGCACACACAGCGTGCCGCATTGCCTCATATTAATGCCATCAGTGTCGAATCGATTAGCGATACGGTTCAGTTAGATGCGGCTACGCGCCGTAATCTAGAAATTGACCAGACATTGCGTGGTGATGCGTCGCCTACTTTGTATTCCCTGCTTAATTACACAAAAACTGCCATGGGCGCGCGCCTGTTGCGGCATTGGTTGCATCATCCGTTACGCAATCAAACCTTGGTGCTTAAGCGGCACGAGGCGGTGGCCGAATTAATGAATAGCGCTAACTATCAACCGCTTCAAAATCATTTGAAAGTGATTGGTGATATTGAGCGCATCACTGCGCGTATCGCGCTAAAAACAGCAAGACCACGCGATTTGTCTGGTTTAAATGTCAGCTTGTTGCAGTTGCCTTTGCTGCAAAGCATATTAGTTTCTAGTCAAACGGTGCTTTTAGAAACCTTAGGTGCGAATTTGCAGGCGCCAGTTGCAATGATTAATTTGTTGAATAAAGCCATTAAACCAGAACCTTCATCTTTGCTGCGTGAAGGCGGTGTGATTGCCGATGGATTTGATGTGGAATTAGATAAGTTGCGCAGTTTACAAACTAACCATGGAGATTTTTTGCTGCAATTCGAGGCGGCAGAAAAAGCGCGTACAGGATTAACAAATTTAAAAGTAGAGTACAACAGCGTACACGGTTTTTACATTGAAATTAGCCGTGCGCAGGCCGAAAATGCACCACCAGAATATCGCCGTCGGCAAACCCTTAAAAACGTAGAACGTTTTATTACGCCAGAATTAAAAACATTCGAAGACAAAGTATTAAGTGCTAATGACAGGGCGTTGGCGCGCGAAAAAATGTTGTATGAGCAAGTCATCGAAAAACTGGCTGAATTTATT